>JANXBF010000040.1 GCA_025057615.1 Candidatus Calescibacterium sp.
GTATTATCTCGAGATTACGTTTTTTACAGCGACCCCAGCTACATTTACTTTGTTTTTGGGGGTCTTGTTAGTTACCCCTATTTTTTTTTCTTCTCGGCCACCCCTTTTTTGGGGGTTCCACTAATATTTTTTTTATAGAATTTATAATAAATCCTTCTTATACTTATATTAAAATTATTGATTTTTGTCAATATTTACTTCACAAATTATAGAAAAAAAATAACCAATACAAAGCCAAGTGATCCTTATATTCATTCTGATTACCCATCTTATACCCTTGACCTTACCTTATTTCATATAATACAAATTGAAATTCTTCTCAATTAATATCAGTTATCCTTTATTTTTTAGCAATATACAAATAGTAATCACATTTTTTATTGAAACCGCATATAAAACAATTTGGTTTAACTTTACAAATAGTCTGTCCAAAAGCAACCAAATACCTATTTAAATTCGAATACATATCCTTAGTAAAAAACCTTCTAAATTCTTCCTTATGAATAACCTTCCAAGTATCATCAGGTGTAGAAGTTTTTAAAACACCCACCCTGTTCAGTATTCTAAAAACATGAACATCAACACCTATAAAGTCATAACTGTAAACTTCATTAAGTATAATAGAACCAACTTTGAGACCAACACCCGGTAACTGAATCAACTCTTCCAGAGTACTAGGCACCTGTCCATTATACTTCTCAACTATAGATCTATTGAACTCAAAAAAAATTTTAGCTTTGTTCCGATAAAAACCAAGAGGCCTAAACAATTCCTCCAATTCTTTCAAATCAGATTTTAAAACATCAAAAGGAGAACTAAATCTTCCCGATAATAAAGGTAAAACTTTTAATAATGCCTTATCAGTAGTTCTTGAAGAAAGTAAAGTAGACCAAACAATTAACCACTTGTTTTTTCTTTTCACATTGTAAAGTTTAAAAACAGGAGAATTAATCAAAACACTGTTCTTAATACTTTCCAAAAAATTATATAATTCATTTAACTTATCAAAATTCACCACTAAATTGCTATTTCTTCATTATCAAAATCCAAACCTCCAAAATAAAAAGATAAACAAACTTCTAGAAAAATTATAATATTATAATGAAACTCTTTCAGTTAATAAAACATCTAAAATCTAAATACTTAACAAAAAAACAAAAGCCTCAAATAAAAGATATTATAAAAATAATAGAAATATCAATAAACAAAAAATTTATTTTCTGGGAAAACCAAGAAGAAATTGGGTCTGAAAATCTTAAAACCATAGAGAAAATTTGTAAGATGATATTCAAATTACATTTCCCCATACAATACATAGAAAGCATTGTTAAATTTGGAGAACTTGAATTAATCATAAATCCACATACACTAATACCACGCCCAGAAACAGAAATACTAATAGAAAAAGTATACCAAACCATAGAAAATTATCAATTAAAAGAAAAATTCAAAAAAATAATACTCATAGATTTCGGCACAGGATCAGGAAATATGATACTTCTTCTACTCAAAAAACTAAAAAATACACCATTGATACCAATAGGAATAGACATATCATTTAACACATTACAAATAGCCCAAAAAAACTCAATAATAAATAATATTCCAATAATCCTATTGAATCATTCAGATATTAATATTATAAAAAAAACTTTATCTGAACAAACACTTTTTATCCTAATTTCTAACCCTCCATACCTAACAAAAAAGGAAATGAAAAAAGAACTATACTTTGAACCTGATAATGCATTACTAACACCTAAAAAAACCTTCTTTTATAACCAATTAATAAACTTCTTCATAAAAAATAAAATCCAAAATTTTCTCTTGTTCTTTGAAATAGATCAAAAAGCTTTAAAAAAACTAGCCCCCAAACTAAAAAGAAATAAAATAAACTACAGAATAACCCCCATACAGCGAAAAATATTTTTATTGGAAATATACAAAATTTAGCTATGAATTCTTTATTATATCACTCGGCTTAATTTCATTTATAGCAGCCTCTATACGAGGGAAAAGCAAATAGTACAATCCTTTAGATATAACCTTACCACCTATACCAATACCTCTATCAACAAAATCCAAAATTTTATCCGCTGCTCCAAGACCAAATCTTTTACCCAAAGCCAAAACATTTTCAAATATACCAACATTTTTAACACTGTCTGATTTAGAAATATAATGCCTTATCATGTCTTTCAATTTATTATTGATACTTCTTGAAAACCCAGTAGAAATGTTTTCTATCTTATTCTTAACAGATTGTTTTATAACCGCAATTTTCTGATTCCACCCTGGAAAACTATTAATAATCTGTTCTTTTAAAACATTAACATCCTCTTTTTTAGATTTTTTATAAACTTGCAAATCCTCATTTTTATTTTTAATATAATCATTTAACTCTTCTCTCAAAAAGTAAACTTCATTTTTAATATTTACTTCACCTTCAAAATCACCAACAACACCGAATTCTAACAATGCACCAACATCAAGCTCAACAACAGTTGAAAATTTAACATTCCACCCTTTAGTATCTACCACTGCTTCAGAAAACATACCAGCGGCACCACCAAAACCAATACCTGTCTGAATATTAAATAAACCTCTTATATAACCATCTTGAGATCCATGAGATATTTCAGTGTGAGCACCAAGATTCGCCTGAGCTCTCATTGATCCATAGATACCACCCTTGGAAACTATCTCATCATCCTTTCTGGAGGTAGAAAAACCAAGTTTTAGATTAGCATCGGCCAAAGCTTCTGCATTAAATCCAACTTTACTTTTCAGGACAAAATTATCAACTTTTTTTTCCACTTCCAAATTAGCTTCAGCATAAGCATTTATACCGGAACCTAACTCTGCATATGCACCGTACTTATTAGTCATGATATTGGAACTAGCACCTGCTTCACCAGTTATTGAACCTCCACCATAAATACCAGCTTTTATATCGTGCTTGTTAATCTCGAGTCCCGAGATTGCCTCCTTAGAAAAATTCCCAACTAATTCCCCTCCAAAACTTACACCATTCTCATCACGAATATAAAAATTTTCCCTCTTAAGTTCATGGTTTGTTTCACAATTCCTAACAAATGAAAATTTATTTTTTAGGTTTACAACAGAATTTTCATGAACTCCCTCACTCTTCATAAATAATTTATAAAAAACCTCCTATTTTTATAATTTTCACGTAAAAACAAAATATCCTAATTTATATTTGTCATTATCGTATAAAAAAACAATAAAAATTTCAAATTATTTACATTTTTTTTACATCTTATCATTCACTAAATTTAAAAACAATCAGAAACTAGATTTTCCAGTTAAAATTCAGATATATGGTCCGCTTCCTAATAGGATACAAAGACACTGGATAATTGTTAGATAAACCTATAACATAATCAGCTTTAGTATTGAATAAATTATAAATACTTATTCCCATCCTTTTGTGCTTATCAATTTCATATATCAAATTTAAGTTAGTTATATTAAAAGAGGAAATCTTATTGGCATAATCATCAAAAACAGAAGATGTCCATTTACTCTCCACTGAAAACCACAAACTATCAGAAAATCTCTTGGCATACTTAAATAAGATTAAGTGCTTCGGAGAATTAGATAGAAAAGAAAAATGTCTTATTGAACGAGCATTGGCATAACTATAAGAAAACCTCACAAATTCCCTATCTTTAAAATACAATACATAATCCAACATACTCCCCATAACTCTAATATCACCAATATTCCTGTACTGACTAACCTCTATACCTATACTGTTTACCCCAACATTTACACTGTTGATCAAATTGGTAATATCCATATTATAGAACGAAAAAGAAAAATATCCATTTTTTATTTTATCCTTCAATTCTTTATAATATATAATCTCAAAAGTTTTATGTTTTTCTGGTTCCAAATTAGGATTGGATAAAGTTGAGACACCCCCATCATTATAGAAAGCCTCGCTAATAGAAGGAACTCTATAATTCTGAGAATAAACGAACTTCAAAGATGATACACCATTAACCCTTATTAGAGAAAATTGTGGGACCACAATAGACCTAAAATCATCATACAAACCAAAATAATTATCATATCTCAAAGACATTGAAAATAACCAATATTTTTCATTTAAATACTCATTACCAAAAATAGAAAATTTATAATCATAAGATAAATACAGAGACAAAATAGGTAATCCGCTCCTTGACAAATTCAGATAATCTGTTAAAAACCTCTTACTAAAATAATCAACATCATAGTTTCTCAACTTGTAAGAAACATTTTTATATTCAAAACCAATTAAAAAAGATTTTCTGTCATCAATTTTTGAATAATTAATATCCAACGAAAAAGTGGTGTTTTTCAAATCATCAATATTTATAAAACCAAGTTCAAATGTGGGATATTGAGCATATTCATCATAATCTAAATAGTACAAATTTAAATTAATAGAAGAGTAATCTGGTAAATCTATGGAATGCTTAACGAAAAAATGATTCACCTTATTATAAACAAAATCATTTCTATCGTTTAGAGTGATACCAAAAGCACCCACAGGGTAATGAAACCTACTCAAATACCTTGAAAAATAAAAAAGAGTCTGACTCCTTAAACTAGAAAACCTACTAAAAACATGATAAAAACTACTAAACCTATTGTCTTCATTGATGACGTATTCGTTTCTCTGAGGTAGAAATATAGTTCTACCAGGATAAGAATAAAAATTAGTACCCAAATGTAACCAATTAAATAACTTCAACCTGATAGAGCTATTTGTTCCAGCTCTGCCAGAAAATAAATAGTAATTATGATCAATCTCAAACTTATTATCATAATCCTCCAAAAAATAAGGAATGAAATTTATAGTAGCCACAAGAGAGTTTGATCCAGAATAAACATTGGAATACCCATTAACAATCTCAACAGAGTTAAGAAAATTTGGAACATAATCAATTGGTGAACCAAAAACCAATTCATTTACAGGAAAACCATTGAGTAAAAACAGAGCTCTTGAATTATAACTACCAGGTATCTGAATACCCCTGCTACCTAAATACCAATAAGTTCCATCCTCAACAACATACAAACCAGGACTGAAATTTAACAACGTAGCAACATTTTCATAATAAAACAACCTCAACTCAATAGGAAAAACAATAGATATAAAAGCTGGAGAATTCAATACACTTCTTGAATACTTACTTAAACTTTGAACTTTAAAACTGAAATCCAGCTCTTGTTGAATAAACTCCATCTCGTCTCTCTCTTCATATGAAAACACCGTCATCAAAATAAATAACAAGAAAAAGATACTAAAGAACCTCATAAGCTTTTACCCTAACTCCGCTCTTGTTTCCCTGAGTAAATAATTCATTTGTTGAACATTTTCCACTTCAACTACCCTTTCATTCAATATTAAACTAACCCTGTTTTTTCCCTTTCTTTTAGAATTATACAAATTATCATCAGCTATTTTTACCAGAATATCCTTATCATTAGAATCATCCGGATAAAAAGAAATACCTAAACTAGCAGTAACATTTATCTTATTCCCTTTATCCACCTCTATCTCAATTTTGGATATTAGATCCTTTAAATCTAAACAAAACTTCAGAGCATCCATCTTTGTAGAAACATTTAAAACAATAATAAACTCCTCACCTCCATACCTAGCTGCTATATCAGTATTTCTTTTTCTACTTTTTATAATTTCAGCAACAGAAGCCAAAACTTTATCACCAATCTTATGACCATATGTATCATTTATCTTCTTAAAATTATCTATATCAATCATAACAACAGCAAATGTTCTAGTAAGTCCAAGAGCAATTTTCATCTTACTTTCTATAGCAATAGCGCTATAAAATTTTTCAAAGGCACCTCTGTTATAAAGCTTAGTCAAAGCATCAAATGAAGCTATTGATTCAAGCAAAGTCAGTTGCTGTTCTAAAACCTGGGCCATCCTCAAAAAACTATCAACTAAATAGTTAAATTCATCAAACCAAAAACTCTTCTTATCAAAAGAAAACTTCGACTTACTCAATTCAACAGATAAACTCTTCAAATACTCTATAGGTCTATAAAATTGAAGGATCATAAAAAAACTGATAACTATAGATAACAAACTCAACAAAAAAATAACCAAATTAGAATAAAAGCTGATAGCTCTGAGCTGATTATCTAACTTAGTTAAATCAAAAACTATAACCATATGCCCCATATAAATCTCATCCTGTATGTCACTAATTATAGTTTTTACAATAGGAACAAATATAACCAATAATTTTGATATCTTCACTTTATCATCTATCTCAATTAAAGAATTATCAATGAAAAATTTAATATTCCTTTCATTAAAAGAAGACATATCCCTTCTAGAAATGTAATCAACAAATCTTGGATACCTACTGATATATGCCAAATTCACACCATTGGAATTATACACAGAGACAAATATCAAATCCTGATTATAATATTCCTGTTGCAAAACCAACTTCATAGCCTCAAATTGCTCATACTCTATATACTTCTTTATACGTGAAGAAATATTCTGAGATGTTGCCACATAAAAATCAATAGTATATTTTATTATATTAGCTTCCAAATTACTTTTTAACCAATATAAAGTTAAAGAAAAAACAGAAATGTTTACAATCAACAGTATCAATATAGCATTATTTATTTTTTTGAAAAATCTAAAAAATTTCAGAAAACCAAATAACTTCATTTCATTTAGTAACTACAACGAAAGGACTTGGGAAAAATATCTTATAAGTATTATAAGTATTCAAGAAAGAACTTTTCTTTATGTAAGAAGCCATCATTTTACCCAACTGGAAATAATCTATCACATAAGCCACATCAACTCCATACTGCAACAATATCCTATGAGAGGATATTATTATCCTATTATGAGATTTTATAGACTTTATCAAAAATAAAAGGTTTTCTTCATCCAATATCATAGCATCGGAAAAGAAATATACAGCATCAACATTAGAAATAGATTTACTGATATATTTGTAATTAAAGTTATCAACCTGTAAAGGGATGGGCTCAAGAGAATTTCTAATGAGCGACTCAGAAGCAGCCTCAACAGCATAACTATGAGAATTATACAATAAACCTACCTTTTTAACATTGGGATACTTTAATTTAAAATCTCTAAAAACATCGTCAAATGGAGGATATATCGAAAAACCTATGAATCTCCCCAATAATCCTAAGGTATCTGGCATCAATACCAAAGCATATATGTTTATCTTTTCTTTATGATAATTCTTCTTTAAATAAAAAGCAGCCTCACTCGTCAAAGCTATAACAACATCTATCTTATTAAACATATCAGGTTTTAAATCTTTCAAGTCAACAATAGAACATTTATTAGCAGGATATTCACTTAAGAAACCATTGATTGTTAACTTAACAGGTTGTAAATCTTTACCCTTTATTATAAGAACACTAAATAATCCGCTGTCGGCAAAAACAAAAACCCAAAATATTGAAACAAAAAATGTTAAAGATAAAAAAAATTTTTTATTCATTTACACCTTCTCCACTTTCTCATTCTCCACATGTTTAAAATATTCCTTATCTAAGAAGTCCATAAATTTATCAAAAATATCGGGGTCAAATTTACTTTTCTCTTGAATTAGTATCTTTATAGCTTCCTCTACAGTGTAAGCTTTCCTATATGCTCTCTCCTCAAGCAAAGCCAAAAAAACATCACATATCTTTATTATTCTTGCAAGTAAGGGGATAGAATTTCCTCTCAGACCATCTGGATAACCGCTACCATCCCAAGACTCATGATGAGATTTAACAATATCAGCAATATCTCTGTAAATATCCAGCTTTTTGAGAATATTATAAGCATTCAGAGGATGTTCCTTTATATACCTCATCTCATTAGAAGATAAATTCACAGCTTTACCAAAAATATATTCAGGAATAGATATATATCCTATATTCATAATTTTTGCTGAGTGTGATAACCGCTCTATATCTTCATAATCCATTCCCAATGTGTGAGCAAATTTGACACATAGTTCAGCAACCCTTTTAGAATGTCCCTTAGCATATACATTTTTAGCCTCTATTATATCAGCTATCTTTTCAACAGTTGCCATCGTCGCCTTTATTATCCAATTATAATTGTAATTAGTCAAAGCAATAGGAAACAGACCAATCACCAACAAGTATACCAAATAAATATTCTTAACCGATAAATCATAGAATATCAAGAATAAGGCAGTGTTAAATATCCAACCCAAAATTAACCCCCTTAAGTCATCATAAAAAAAAGAATAATACTCATTGAAAAATACTCTGAAATTAGAAACCAAATTCAAAAAATAAAACATAACCAAGTATAAAAAATACAGAATAACAAAATAGATTAAGACCTGTATAAACATAAAATCTCTTCCCAACAAACTCTGTAAAATATCACTAAATGAAAAATAATAAACAAAAAAACTAATAAGGAACAGTGATATAAATTCAAAAATGAAATTATAAGGCCAATTACTCCAAAATCTCAAAAAATAAAACTTATAAATAGAATAAATAAGTTTTGAAACCAAAATAACAGATATAGTAATCCACAAATCAATTTTACTTATAAAAGCCCAATATATAAAGAATACATATATACAGTCAGATATCCTTATCAAAATATTAAAAGGTTTCGTTATGTTTATAAAGTTAGCAATAATAAGGACAAGAAAGAAAATTACTATTTCTGTCATTTAAGTTCTGTCGTTTAAGAGATTAAAAATTGGCGGCACGAGGATTCGAACCTCGGACCCAGGGATTATGATTCCCCTGCTCTGGCCTCTGAGCTATACCGCCTCAATATATCTTCTTCTATAAAATCCATGAAACATCCTTCTAGCCTAACTAAGATTTACATTATATAAAGCAATTTAACAAGCTTCTAAATATTTTTAATTCCAATTTGTTCTACACGTTGTATCTTCAGTTAAATTAGCATCAGTTGTAGCAGTATTATCATTGTGAAGACCACTTATACTATCTGGAACAAAATTTAAAGTTGAATCTTCAAGAGTTACAGCAGGGGAACCAGAGTCCTCTTCAAATGTAAACGGAGTACTCGTATTTACAACAGTATTACAACCTACTGGATTTAAATTACTATCTAAAGACATAACAACAGCATCATACGTATTGTTCAATTTCCCTGCAAAAACATATCCTCCTCCATAAGGTAAAGCACTCATAACCCTCATATTAAGTAGAACTTTCCTACTAATAGTCAGATCATTATTTAGTAGAACTACTAGACTACCATCAGGACTATTTCCATTAATAACCAGTAAATACTTGTTACCCAAACCTGGTAAGATTAAACCAGTACGAAAATTAAAATTCTCAAGGTCAAAATTATGGTTGTACAACTTTTGTACATTTATATTATTAAGATCCTTGTCAGCTTTTGCTATAAGAACTTTATCACTATTATCCAACCCCAAAATGATAATATCATCATTAAATCCTGGGCAGATACTCTTTAAGTAGGGCAAACCATTAATCTTCTTAACAGTAGAAACACTATCGAAATCAGTTATACTGTCTGAACTGACATTCATCTTACAAATTTTATTCTCTCCCGAAGAATTTTGAGCTATAAAAAACACATACTTGTTACCCTCACTGTGATAAGGAAATGCAGAAACTACAAGATTATTATAAGTTATAATATTACCATTCATCTCTGCAACCCATTTAACAGAACTTGATGCTTGCAAATTGGTATCAATTTTAGCAATTTCATTATTAGACAAAAAAATTAAACTATCGTTATCTATCGGCAAAAGATTACCCCTATAACCCAAAAAATCAAAATACAATATTGTATTGGTACTTCCATTCGGATTCAATTTTGTTATGTAGTTTTTTTGTGTCCCTAGGTAAGCGGTTCCTGCAGAGTAATAATATCCATTTAACTCAAAAAATGAAAATGATTGTGTTCCAATACTGCCTAATTTCTTCCACAAAGTTTGTCCTTGTGAGTTTATTTTTACAAAAAGAGCGTCGTCAATCCCAGAACCTTGGTGATAACCACTTAAAATTATTCCACCATTAGAAGTAGGAAATATAGTGTAAAAAATATCATAAGAACTATCACCATAGAAAACTTTTGGGAAGGCCCCAAGAATCGTTCCTCCCGAACTTCCTCCTGAATTTCCAACAAAAGAGTTAAAACTCAGACCTCCTCCATTAAAACAGCTAACCAACAACACAATCATTATTGTTACCATCGTAGCTATTAGTAACTTCATAGCTTTCACCTCCTTTACCCTTAATGATTTTTATCACTAATTATTAATAATCCTAAGATAATTCTGAGAAAAG
>JANXBF010000041.1 GCA_025057615.1 Candidatus Calescibacterium sp.
ACTATTATTTCAGTTTTATTATTGAGTATCTCTGTAATTTTTTCTAATGTTTGTGAACTATAAGACTTTTCTATTACATTAATAACAATATTTATTATCTGCTCATTTGTTAGTATATTGTTAGTATTTGATATGTCAATGAAGTTATAGAACGATTTTAAGAATTCATTTTTATCATTTTCGCTCAGGTTTTCTAAATATTCTACTATGCCTTTATATATTTTATATACATTTTTAGGTGATTTTTCAAGTAATGAATTGATACTTTGTAGGTGAGGTATGATTTTAGGTATAACATTTTGTTTATCAATAATTTTTTCTATTGTGGTGTCTATTATACCCAATGACTCTGCCCAGGCTTTTGCAAATTCTCCACTGGTAATCATCCCCACAAATATGTTTGTTAATTTTTCGTACTCTTCTTTGCTTGAATAAATGTCTACCAATTTTTCTACTATCCAGTAGATTTTTATTTCATTGTAAATTGTTGTAAGAAAATTTTCTAATTCTATTATTCTGTTGGTTTCTTTTAAAATATTTGTAATGTTTTTAAGATAGAAATCCCTGAATTCTAATTCTTTAATTTTAAGGTAGAAAAGGTTCAATAATTCATGTATTGTTCTTTGATTTAAATTGTTCTTTATTGCTTTTCTTGTGATATCAAATATTTTATCATATTCCTGTTCGCATTCAAAGTATTTCTTTATTAATGGTAATAGATTTTCTCCGTAGTTGTAATGTATGTCGAAAATGAAATTAAGAAAAATGTTGATAACTTTGCAATTTACATTTTCAGTATCTTGGTAATATTTATTAAAAAAACTGACCACTTTTTCGGGAGCATCTTTACCAAAATTATTAATAAAGTTTAAAAAATATATGACAAACTTTGGATCTTTGTTATTCAGTAGGTCTTCTATGAAAGATTCAGCAACAGAAGAATCCTTGGAAAATATCAATGAGAACTCTTTTTGATCAAGAAACATTTATTATTAATTTTAATCTTCTCTGTCGTCAAGTCTTGTCAATAAGAACCTTATAATTTTTTCATCATTTTTTAATGTCTGTTGTATTTTTTCTATGTTTGTAGGGTAATCCAAGAAATTAAATACCACATAATATGCGCTGTTTAATTTTTTTATTGGGTATGCCAATTCTCTGTCTCCCCAGATGTTTTTGGAAACTATTTCACCCTCTTCTAGTATTAGATTGGAGTATTTTTCTATTATTTCATCTTTTTCTTTTTGAGTTGTATTTGGATGAATCAATATAATCATTTCATAGGACCTTTTTTTTAATATCTGCCTTATTTCTTTGATTTCGTTATTTTCTTTGTATTTTAGCAGAATTTTACCTTTTTTCATAGATCCCCCCTGTTTCTTTATTATATTAATTCTTCCCGTTTTATTATTTATCCTTCAAAACCATATTTGAAGAGGCTCTGTATTGGTTCTTCAGGTGTGGCTATTTCTAATAGCTTTAATGATTTGTTTATGATAACGTTAATCGATAATCCATCTTCTGGAAAAGAAACTATTGACTGTAGAACTGTGCCATACTCGCTCAATTTCGAAAATAATCTCTGGCTTACTATGTGTGCTCTTGTTTTATCAGTATGTGGTAAAAGTAATAAGAATAATCTTTTTTCTTTTTCAAAAGTTGCTATGTCTATACCAAATCTGATGTTTTCTCTTATGTCTTTACCTATTTTTGAAGCAATGTTAAGGATTACTTCACTATCATTGGTTTGTAAGAGTATTAATGGTTTTATTGTTATTATGGATAAAGGCAGGGTATATCTTCTTGCTCTTTTTATTTCTTTTTCAAGATCTGTCAAGAACTCATTATAAATGTATAGATTTGAAGCAGGGTCTATTCTTGGTTCCCTTGATGTATCTGTTGTTGGTTTTGCTGTTTCTTCTTTTAAAGATTCTTCTGCCATAATTACTTTATTTTTCCCTGTTTTTTTCGCTTTATAAGCTGCTTCATCTGCCTTTTTAAATAATTCTGTTTTCCCTCGAGCATCATGGGGATAATTGGCTACTCCAAAGCTTGCTGTGATTACATGATTTTCTGGCAGCCCACTGTATTTATGTGAACTTATTTGTACTCTTATTCTTTCTGCTATTTTGTAAGCTGAGTTTTTATCTGTGGATGGTAATAGTATGACAAATTCTTCTCCTCCCCATCTTGCTGCAATATCTATACCCTCTCTCAAGTTATTCTTTATTATTTGGGCAGTTTCTTTTAATACTTTGTCTCCTATTAAGTGTCCAAAAGTATCATTGATTTTTTTGAAATTATCTAAATCACACACAATTAGAGATAAGGGTAATGAGTATCTTTCTGATCTCTTTATTTCATTTTGTATTGTGTTTTCAAAGAATTTCCTATTGTATATTCCTGTTGTTTCATCCAATATTGCTGTTTCATGAAATAAAAAGGAATCTAAATATGGTATGAGTTTGAATACGATGTTACTGATTTTCTGATTTATATCAAACATCTTAAATAAACCAACTTCTTTTTTCATTTTTAAAACTATCAATCCTTTAAGATTTTTTTTATCAATCAGTGGAATAATGTAATTCGCTCCATTTTTTACTAATCTGTCAAATAGGCTAGGGAAAATATCCTCTAATATTGATATTAACCTTGGAGAAAAGGATTTTATATTCATTAAATCTATTGATAACAATTTTTTGTTTATTACTTCTCTAGGATCTGTATTTACTATCACTTTTAGGCTTACCAATTCTTCAGGTGCTTTACCATTATAAGCTACAGTATATATTTGAGAAGTTGATAAGTTATTCAAGAGGAATATACCGTATTCAAAATTATCTTTTAAAATTTCTGAAATGAAACCTATGAACATGCTGCAGAAATATTGGAGGTTATCTATTTCTTCTATAACTTTTTCTATTCTTCTATTGATTTTTTCTATTTCTTTTTGTGTATTGTAATAGTAGAAGAATGCTAAAATCACTGTTATTAATAAAAAGAAAGAAAGCAAAAATATTACTTTGAACAGTAAGCTTTTTGTTTGTTCCCTTATTGTGGTTTCTATTTTGTATTTGAGAAGTTCTTTAGATGAATCCGGCTTAAGATCATATGATTTATTGATATATTCCTTTGCTTTGGATAGTCTGTTACTTGCAAGATTTATGTTTGCTAAATAGTAGTATCCTTCAGCTTTTATTGAGTTATCGGGATACTCTAACAATTTTTGGCATACTTCTTCAGCTTTATCAAATTGATTTAGTTTTATGTACAGATCTGCTAATCTTGAGTAGTTTATGAAAAGGTTGGGTTGAAGATCTATCAATCTGTTTAGAATAGCCAATGCTTCTTGATATTTACCTGCTTTGTAATATGCTAAATAAAGTTGATAAAGATAGTATCCAGAATATGGTAAGAAATTAACTATTTCTTGATAGTGCCTTATACCTTCTGAATATTCTTTTAGATCTATGTACATTTGTGCAAGTACTCTTCTTGCTATTACAAATGTCGGCTTGACTTTTATACTCATTTCTAAATAATGAATGGATTTTTTATTATCTCCCTTCACAAAATATAAGTTTCCCAGTAAATAAAGTGAAATATAATTATAATTGTTTTGTTCTATACTTTTTAATAGAGCAGATTCTGCTTCCTTAAACTTACCATTATTGAAATAACAATATCCTAAGAACATATAGTATTCTGAGGAATTTTTGTTATTCACATACTTTTCTTCTTGCTCTAGCAAAATTTTTATTGTTTCATTATATTTCAATTCTACTATAAGATCATTGTAAATTTTTTTCAATATTGGATCATTTAATTCTAATTCAATAAATTTTGCTTCATAAGTTCCAATCATTGGAGGATTACCTGCAATTATCGTTTCAAAACTAAAACTAAAAGCCTTAGAAATCAACAACATAGCCAATATTAGAATAAACTTCAAAAATTTAATATTTTTCATTTCTTGATATTATTTGCATTAGCATTTCTCTACTTTCGGCTTGTAAAATTTTTGATGTCTTTTCAATAAAATCTGTATCTATGTTGTATTTAAATATTTCATACATAATATATGCTTTTAGAATATACAGATTATCAATCTGAGGATATATTTCTATTGAACTATTTATGAGTTTTAATATTGTGACTTCTGGGTTACTTTTATTCATTTCCAATAAATATCTGTAGTATCTTAGAATGGTAAATGTCATGATAAAAATATCATCGGATTTTTTTATGATGAATGAGAGGATTTTATTCTCATCTGGCACATTCTGAAATAGGTTTGAGCTTTCTATGAGGTCTAAAATTATTTGAGCTTGTCTTATTCCTTTTGAATATGCCATATTTGCAAAGTATTTTGCTTTTTCATAGTCTGATTTGCAGTACTCGTATAAACCTCGTAATAAATATTCCCACTCGTCTTCCATGTTTTCCAGGATATCTATTGATAATAGATCAATGAGATCTTCAATAAATTTTGTATCATTGTTCTGTATAGCTTTGTTAATTGATGCTTTTAATAATTCAAGTTTATTCATATAGATTTTTTAAGATATTCTAAATACTTTTCTATACCTTCTTGAAGAGTTGTGAACTTTATATTCATTATATTTAGTAATTTTTTATTGTTTGCTTGGGTAAAAGTTTGGTAATGATGTTTTAGGTTTTCTGGAAAAGGTATAAACTCTATTTCTCCGTATCCAATTTTTTCTATGAATATCTTAGCAACATTTAAGAAGCTTTCACTTTTTCCTGTACCACAATTGTATATCCCACTGTATTCATTATTCATAAAGAAAATATTTATCTTTATAATATCTTCTACATAAATAAAATCTCTTCTGAAATTTTCACTACCTTCAAATAAATATATTTTACCTTCTTTTCTTATTTGATTGAAAAATTTGAATATTACCGAGCTCATGTTGTTTTTGTTTTCTTCATGTGGACCATAGACATTGAAATATCTCAATCCCACGATGTTACTTTTCATTTTTGATAAAATACTGTTTAAAAAGTAGTTATCAATTAGAAATTTTGAGTAAGCATAATAGTTAAGTGGATCTGGTTGATCTTCTTCATTAACTGCATAGTTTTTATTACCATATACTGAAGCTGAGGAAGCATATATCATCCTTATTCCATATTGATGTGAAATGTATATTAGCTTTTTGGTCCATTCGTAATTGTTTTCTAGGAGATAATTTATATTTTTTTCTGTTGTATCTGTGCATGCTCCTAAGTGGAATATGCATCGGAATTTTTTAAAAGTTGATGAAGTGAAGAAACTGTTCCAATCTATATTTTCCCTATCTAATAGATCGATGAATTTTATATTTTTGAGCCTTCTAAGTTTTATATCTACTGAATTGGATTTTTTTAAGTTCTCAATAATTATTATGTCAGAAATTCCTATTGAATTGAGATGTTGTATGAGATTGTATCCTATAAATCCTAAGCCACCTGTTACTATTATCATCTTGCCATTTGAACTGCAATTACTTTTCTTATAACCGTTACTCTTATTACTCCTGGATATTTGAGATTGTTTTCTATTGCTTTTGATATTTCTTTTGCGAGGTTGTATACCTCTTGATCGTTAACCATTTCATGCTTTACAAATACTATTACTTCTTTTCCTCCTTGTAGTACGAAAGCTTTTTCAACTCCTGGGAATGACATAGCTAATTCTTCCAATTTCTGTAATCTCTGAATATAGAGATGAAATGTTTCTTTCCTGGCACCTGGTCTTGATGCTGATATTGAGTCTGCTATTTGAACTATTATATCTTCTATTGTTTCTTGTGGAACTTCATTATGATGACTTGCTATGGCTCTCACAACATCTTCTTTTTCTCCATATATTTTAGCTATTTTTGCACCTGCTATTGCGTGTGGTTCGCCATTGGATTCTTCAAGAACTTTACCTATATCATGTAAGAATGCTGCTCTTCTACATATTTCAACATTTGCTCCAACTTCAGCAGCAAGAATTGCAGCTATAGAAGATACTTGAATACTGTGCTTTAATAAGTTTTGTCCATAACTCGCCCTATATTTCATTTTACCTACGATTGATACCAAATCTGGATGTAAATCGAATATTTTAGCCTGCAAGCAAGCGTTTTCACCTTCTTCCTGAATTTTTATGTTTATTTCTTTTTCTACTTGATCATATACCTCTTGTATTGCTATTGGATTTATTTTACCTATGGATAGTAGCTTTTCTAGAGTTAGTCTTGCTTTTTCTCTTCTTATGGGATCAAAAGAAGAAACGAATACCACTTCAGAATTATCATCTATGATTAGGTCTACTCCTGTTATTTCTTCAAAGGCTTTTATATTTCTTCCCTCTTTTCCAATTACTCTACCTTTGTATTCTTCTGATGGAAGAACGATACTATATGTGGTATTTTCTGCTACACTGTCTGAGGTTATCCTGTTGAGTGTGTTTATTAATATTCTCTTAGCTTTTTGCTCAGCAGATTTTATGTATTCTTGTTCTATTTTCATTGCGGTGTTAATGAGTTCTGATTTTATTTGGTCTTCCACTTTTTTGAGAAGAATTTCCTTTGCCTGTTCCGGAGTTAAATTTGCTATCCTTTTCAATTCACTTTCTACTGATTCTTTTATTTTTTCTATTTCTTCCTGTTTTTGTTTTATTTCCTGTTCAATTTGGATTATTTTTTCTTTTTCTTCCATCAGTGTTTGTTTTTTTATTTCTAATTCTTTTTGTATTAATGATATTTGTTTTTCTTTTTCCCATAGTTCTTGTTTTTGTTTTTGTATATTTTCCCATTCTTTAGATACATTGTCAAGTTTTTCAAATGCTTTTTTAGTTAGTTCATCTGCTTCTTGCCTAGCTTTTTCTAATATTTTATTGATTTCTTGGTTTATATTTTCTTTTTCTTTCATTTTTTCTTGTAGGTAGGATTGAATGTTTTGGGTTTCTTCTCTGAGTTTTTCTAATTCTTTTTGTAAAGATGATTTT
This sequence comes from Candidatus Calescibacterium sp., assembly GCA_025057615.1. Taxonomy (GTDB): domain Bacteria; phylum DRYD01; class DRYD01; order DRYD01; family DRYD01; genus DRYD01. Next base: position 7,007 of record JANXBF010000041.1, read on the forward strand.
TGAGAATTTAATTCGTTTATATCTGTTGATATTTTTTGTTTTTCCTGATTAAGCTTTTCTATTTCTGCCTTTATTTCTAAATTTTCAATTGCCATATTAGGTATATTTGATTGGTTTATCTGTGTTTTATTTTCTAATAGTTTGTATATTCTATATATAAATAAAATTAGTGGAATTATTATCAAAATGATAAAAACAAACAGTATGATTGATATTTTATAAAGGTCCATAATTTTCAACTCCTTTTTGCCAGTTCTTTGAAGTATTGGTTAAATGGTCTTGCGGGGTTACCTGCAAATGTCATTTCTGGTGGAATATTTTTGGTTGCCATTGAGGCTCCAGCAAGTATAGAATTAGGCCCTATTTTTATACCATCCTTTACCCCTGACATTGCAGCTATTATAGAGTTGTTGTATATTCTTGCACTTCCTGCTATTCCACTCTTGCCAGCTATTCTGCAATCCTTCCCAATTTTCACATTGTGTCCTATTTGGACTAAGTTATCTATTTTTGTGTTTTCTCCGATATAAGTGTATCCTATTGTTGCTCTGTCTATACAGCTGCAGGCTCCTATTTCCACAAAGTCTTTTATCACAACTCCTCCTTCCTGTGGTATTTTGGTTATATTATTGGTATATCCAAATCCATCTGCTCCTATAACTGTGTTTGAATGTATCGTTACATTTGAGCCAATATAGACATTATCGTATATTACCACGTTGGGATATATGACTGTATTTGGACCTATATGAACATTGTTTCCTATTTGAACATTCTTGTGTATTAATGAATCTTTGCTTATTGATGTTTCAGAGTTAGAAAAATCTCTCTTTGGCGAACTAATTAATTTCATTGACTCAATAAACAATTCAAAAACATTTTCTGCTTCAATTATTTCAGCGATAAATTCTTTATCTTTTATTTGTTTTTTAAACCATTCTGACAGATTTTTTTCAACTATTATTATGTCAGAAAAGATATTGCTTTTCTCAAGATGAATGTGATCCTCTAAAAATATCCTCTTACTGAAAAGGAACGAAATCTTAAGTATTTCTGAAAATCTGAATGGGTTTTTGTAATAAGATTTGTTTATTCCTTCTACTGGTAAAACTGTGAACCTTGTGTGTTTTTTTTTACCTATCAATTTTATTAATTTTTCTGAAATGTTGGCTTCATTTATTTTTAGCATGTTTACTTTTTTTCTCTAATCTCTTTTATTTTCTTTATACAATTTGGTGTTATGTCAATGCAATTATAGCTGGATATGGGATCAATAAAAACATACTTGAGTTTTTTCTCCTCTGCTATTTGAGTTATTATGTTAAATATATTACTTCTGAATTCTTTTAGTATTTCTTGTTTTTGTTTCTGTAGAGATTCTATTTCTTCGTTTATTAGGTTAAATTTGTCAAATAGCATTTTGTCGTACTTTTGTGCGAGATCTGCCCTGAATTTTTCAAAACTATTCTGTAAATCTTTGAACTTTGTGGTATACTGTTTATATATCTCCTTATTTGTTTCCAAATTTGACTTTTCTAAAAATGAGAGAATAGTTTTGTTATATTCTTTTTCTACATCTTCGATAAATTTTTGATATTCTTTATTTATTGACTGATGTTTTTTCTTATATATATCTTCGTATTTTTTTATTATTTGCTGTGACAAAGTTTTGTATTCTTTTTCATAATCTTTTGGTATGGTATTTATTTTTTCATATAATTGCTTTTCAGTTTCTTTGATTTTTTGTTGTAATATTTCTTCTTGTTTTTGTTTTATGGATTGTAGTTTTTTTATGGCTTCTTCTCTTTGGTTATCATAAATTGAACTATTTGATATTTTTAAATTCAGGTTAACTATTTCATTTTTGTATATTTCTGACACTTGTTCTCTGAAGTTAGAGATTTCCTGTTTAGCCAAATATATTTCTTGTTGTATCTCTAGATCTATTTTTTGTTGGTATTTTTCTTTTAGGTTTTTGAGTTCGGAATTCAAAAGATGATATATTTCATTTTCAATTTTGTATAATTGATTTTCTATTTGTTGCTTTTTCTCTTGAATTTTTGATTCTGTTTTTTGTTTTAAATTTTCTATATCTCTCTTTATTTGTTCATTTGTATTTTGGGATTTTATTATCTTTTCCTCTATTTCTTTTTCTAGAATGTTTCTTTTCTTTATGAGTTTTTGTGAATAGTTTTCCATTTCTGTCAAGAACTTTAACTCCAAGCTTTTAGGTAGGTTGTATAGTTCTTTTTGTTTTTCTAATATTTTTTTATCTATCTCTTTTATTTTCTGTTTTATTTCTGGAAATAGGTTTATCAATTCTTGTGAATGGACTATGCCTATATTACTATTAGAGGAAAAAGTTTGGGTTATGAGAATTATTATTATTACAAAGAAAACAAGTGCACTACTTTTTGTCAGTTTTTCCCTTAGATTGTTTGTTTTCAATAGTTTGTAATTCTTCATTTAGATCAAAACCTCCTAAAAATATTTCCTTTTTATCTATGACAACATATATTTTCTTTTCTGCATATATTTGTTTCAAAATATTTTGTATCTTGTCTTTTTTTAAATTATTTGTGTTTTCGACATATGATATTATTTCAACTTTATTGAATAGAGGTGAATTTTCAAAATTTCCTTTGTCAAGATTTTCGATGACTTTTTGGGTTATATCTGTACCACCGTATGGTAAAGTATCATAGGATACTACTAATCCGATTTTCTCTTTATTTGCTGTATAGTATATGGATTTAATTAGTTTGTCATTGAATTCTTGATATAGTTTTTCTTTTTTTTCTTTGAAGTTTGTTGAAAGAAAATATTCCAAATTTTCTGTGTTTTTTGTTTTAGATAAATCTTTTAACTTTTGTTCCATATCTTTTTTTATTCCCTCTATTTGTTTTTCTATGTTCTTGTAGGTGTTTGATTGTTTAACTTGTTCAATATTTACTACTCCTATTTTATCTTGGTTATCTAGTTGGTTATTTTTTCTACATCCTTGGAATAGGAGGATAGTGACGAATAAAATTAGGAAAACCAAATTTTTTCTCATCATTTTATATATTTCGTATGAAATCAGTTATCTACCTCTATGTATATTCTGAGTATTTTTGTTTTTGGTTGAGTTATGTCATAAATAGGATTTTCTTTTATAAATTGATCAAAATCTATTAAATTTGTACCGTCAAATAGCAAAATGTCATTTTTTTTACTGTATATATTTATTTCTTCTGTTATATCTATAATTGCTTTACCGTTAAATTTTTTT
>JANXBF010000042.1 GCA_025057615.1 Candidatus Calescibacterium sp.
GTACACTCGTTTTCAGCTTACCTATGAGGAATGAAAACTATGTTAATTGGTCTTTGGTTAGTATCATCTCTTTCCCTATCAAGTTTTCAGCTTACCTACGAGGAATGAAAACATCAATTCTATTAGCATAACTATTATTTCTTTCATTGTTTTCAGCTTACCTATGAGGAATGAAAAAATTGCAAATAGAATAGAACATTTGTTTTATCTTGCTTTGCAAGATAGATTGCTTTGCAATCACAGCTTACCTATGAAGAATGAAAACCTTCTTTTCTTTGTCATTATCTGTATTACGTAATTAGTTTTTAGCTTTCCTATGGGCAATGAAAACTATTCAAATAAAAATGAAAAATAAAGATTTTGCAAAAGATTTACGAAAGATATGCGAACTTACTAATTGAAAAACTAAAAGATTTATTGATAACAAAAAAATAACGAGTATTAAAAGGTTTTTATACTTTGTTGATATAATCTATCATTGTGAATAAAAGACTTTCTATTGGAATCAGTTCATTTGAAGAAATAAGGAGTGGAGGTTATTATTATGTTGATAAGACTCATTTTATAAAAAAGCTTTTAGATCAGGGGAAATACTATTTTCTTGCTAGACCTCGTAGATTTGGAAAATCTCTTTTTTTTAGACACTATTGGGTGTGCTTTTGAGGGTAAAGAGGAACCTTTTTGGGGGTTTATTCTTGGAAAAAAACTGAGAATGGCAGGAAAATTTTCCTGTTATTAGATTCTTTTTTGATGAAGGTATAATTAAAACAAGGAATGAGCTAATTGGGTATATAATTTCCTACATAAACTATTACTCCAAAATTTTTGAAATAAGACTTAGTGAGGATCTATTTTTCAGAAGGTTCAAAGAATTGATAGAAAAAGTTTATTTGAAATTCAAGAAGTAAGTGGTTTTACTTGTTGATGAGTATGACAAACCTATACTTGATAATATTGAAGAGGTTGGAATTGCTACAGAACTTAGAGAAATACTTAAGGGTTTGTACCAAACAATTAAATCGCTTGATAAATATCTTAAATTAGTTTTTATAACAGGGATTTCAAAATTTGCCAAAGTATCTCTCTTCAGTGGGCTTAACCAATTGAGAGATATTTCTCTTTCGAGAGATTACTCTACGGTTTGTGGTTATACACAGGAGGAGCTGGAATGTACTTTTGGTGATCTCATAAATTCTCAGGATGAACTAAATAGAATTAAAGAATGGTATAATGGCTATTCTTGGAATGGATGGAAAGTATACAATCCATTTGATATTCTTTTATATCTGCAGGAGCGACAATTTTTGCCTTACTGGTTTGAAACAGGAACTCCTTCATTTCTTATTAAGGTCCTCCAACAGAAACAATTCTATATCCCTCAATTGGAAAAAGTAATCTCTTCTGAAGATATATTAAGCTCTTTTGATATTGAATACATGGAACCAGAAGCTCTTCTCTTCCAAACTGGATACCTTACTATAAAAGATTCTTTCACTGTGAATCAGCAAATCTTCTTTACTCTGTCTTATCCTAACTTTGAAGTTAAAACCTATCTTAATTACAGATTAGCTTCTATTTTTACCAATTCTGCTTTTCTCGAACAAAAACTTACTCTTCAATTAATTGATATTTTTGAAATCAAATTTAGAACTCCTAGCTACTTTTCTTAATACCCTCTTTGTTCAGATTCTTTTCCAATGATATACCAAAACTTCTCAATATGAGACTTTCTATTGCACTGTTTTTTATGTTTTCTTGGTTTTCAGTTGATTAAATGTTATAGCAGAAGATACTTCTTCTACTGGTAATATTGACCTAACTGTCCTATATTCAAAATACAGCTTATTTGAATTCAAAATCGATAAGGGACAACCTATTGAACAAATAGTTAAAAATAGTTAAAAAAGAATATTTTAAAAAATATTTCAGTTTGGAAAAGATATTGAGAATTGAGACGGTAATTGACTCTAGAAAAAGATCTATAAAACATTTTGAAGTACAAATATTCAAATAGCTCATAATATTTGGATTGTAAATAAAAGGTCAGTGTTATTAAATTTTCACTTAATTTAAATGGGAAAATATCAATGAAAATGATATAGGTTTTATTATTTTTTTATTTAAATAGTATATAAGGAAGTGGAAACTATGGGGGGATGTAGAGTGTTTGCAGTAGTGGATGGAAACATAGGGGCATATAAAAGTACTGTTCTCAATCTTATTTCAAAAGAATTAGGTTTTTTACCAGTTGATGAACCTTGGTATGAAAATAATTTTTTAGACTTATTTTATCAAGATAAAAAGAGATGGGCTTATTCAACACAATGGGAATTCTTTACAATAAGAGCAATAAGACATATGGAAGCACAAAACAATACAAATGAGAACCTTCTACTCGAAAGGTCAGTGTATTCTGATAGGTATGTCTTTGCGAGATACTTATATGAACATGGATATATGAATGACAGGGAGTGGAACAGTTATACAAAATGGTTTGATTTTTTAATTGAGAAGTTGTTAAAAAAACCAACTTTTATGTTATATTTAAGAGCTCAACCAGAAACTCTTTATGAGAGAATACTCCAAAGGTCAAGAGAAATAGAACTACAAAAAGATGGTATAACAGTTGATTACATTAGAGGTTTAAATCATTATTATGATGATTTTCTTTTACACAATAAATTCAATTTAAACATTCCTATGATAGTTGTTGAAACTGATGGTAAGTTCTATAGGGATAATCATGATCATAGACAGGAGCTAATAAGTAAAATAAGAGATTTTTTGAATAACCTAACTTTTTCAAAGATATAGAAATAAAAATAATTACATATTTTTATTAAGTGGTTTTAAAGAGGATAACTGAGAAAGTTAGTGGATAGCTTTGAAGAAAGCATCTTTACAAGCTAATTTCTAGGGAAAATATTAACAGAGCTATTTTTTTATATCTATTTGTGAATTTATTAATGTGCCAAATGTTCTATCCCCGGCGTCACCTAATCCAGGCACTATGTATCCCTTAGAATTCAGAGTTTTATCTATTGATAGGACAAAGAATTCTACAAATGGATAATTTTCGTTCAGTTCTATTATTGATTTTTCAAAAGCTATTATTGAGCAGACTTTTATTTTATGGATTTTTCTTTCTAAGAGGATTTCTATTGCTTTGTTTATACTTCCTCCTGTTGCTATCATTGGTTCTAAAATTATTCCGACAAAATCTTCCAGATTTGCTGGTAAATTAGCATAGTACTGTGTTGGCTTTAGGGTATTCTCATCTCTTGATAAACCAATAATTCCTACTACTATGTCGGGGATTAATTTTGTGAATGCTGGTAAGAGACCTAAACCAGCACGAAGTATGGGAATAACTATATGTTTTTCTTTGAGTTTATGTCCTGTTGCTTCTTCTAATGGGGTATATATAGTTATTGGATCCATTTCAGATTTTTCAAAACAGTAGAAAACAAATAGATAAGAAAGTTCTTCGAGAGATTTTCTAAATAGGTCTGGGGTTGTATCTTTGTTTCTTAATATTGACAGTTTTATTTGTGCTATTGGGTGATTAATGGGTATTATCATTAGTAAAGGTATATTTAATATGAATCTTTCTCACATTTAGTTTGTTTATTTGTTTGTTAGGAGTATTTTTTGTGAACTTCAAGTTTATTCAGGTTTTGGGCCCCCCAGGACTCGAACCTAGAACCCTGCGGTTATGAGCCGCATGCTCTGCCTTTGAGCTAGGGGCCCTTTTATTTAATCTATTCTCCTAAATTATGAAATTTCCTTTCTAAAATAAAAATATTTTTTAATATTTTTTGTATAATCTATTTGGTAAAAAAGGAATATTTATATGATGTTGAATAAATTTAATGTGAATCTGCTTTTTGAAAGGAGGGTTTAGAATGTTGCAAACAATAGATTATGTTAAGAATCTTATAAGAGAGATACCTGATTTTCCTAAACCAGGTGTTAATTTTAAAGATATTACTCCTCTTCTCAGGGATAAAAAAGCTTTTCAATATGTTGTTGATACTATCGCTAATTACTATGTTGATAAAAATATAGACATAGTTGTTCCTATTGAAGCTAGGGGATACATTATAGGTTCTGCTATTGCTTATAAATTATCTGCAGGTGTTGTGCCAGTAAGAAAGCAGGGTAAGTTACCATCTGAAAAGCTATCAGCGGCTTACCAACTTGAGTATGGTGAGGAAGTACTTGAAATACATACCGATCTTATTAAGCCAGGAGAAAGAGTTCTAATTGTTGATGATTTGATAGCTACTGGAGGTACTGCCGAAGCTACAAAAAAATTGGTTGAAAATCTTAATGGAATTGTTGTCGGCTTTGCCTTTATCATAGAATTGTCATTCTTAAAGGGATACGAAAAAATTCAAGATTACACTTATTTCTCTCTTATAAAGTACTAGTAAAGTATTAGTAATGAGATTAGTATCAGTATTTATTTCGTTTTCTTTTTTACTCCTAATTGCTAATGCAAATAAATATTTTCTCTATATTTTTAATATTCCGATTGATTACTCACTTTTTGTTGTTGAAAATAATAATGTTTGGGTTGATCAAAAGGTTATTGATATCATAAAAAAAAGGGTTGATATAAAGGTTGATATTAGGCATTTCGATAAATCTAAAGCTAAATACTTACTGAATGGAATATGTTCAGATAACAATGACAAATTGGTTTTTAGGAAAAATAGTGAAACTAATATAATAGACGTTAATACTTTGAAAGCGTATAATGAAGTAAAAGATGAAAGATATAAAAAAGGTGATTATTCTGTTAATCAGGATCAAACTCTATACAAAATAATTGAGACGAAGTATTTTAAGTTGTATTATACTAATCGTCAGCTGGGATTAATACTCTCTGGACTGCTTGATAGTTACTATGAAAATATAATGAATTTTTTTGGATTTAGGTATGGAGAGATTTTGAATTTAGGTTATAAAGTTCCTATCTATTTGGCTCCGACCGATGATGTTTATAGGTCTTATAATTTAGTTCCTGACTGGTCTAGTGGATCGTTGGTTTTTGATTTTTGGGGACCTACCCCAAGTTTTGTAATATATGCCCACGAAAGAGATTCTTTTCTCATCCAACGGGTTTTGCCTCATGAGATAACACACTTGATTATAGCATTGTATTGGAAAGAGAACGCTCTTGATCAAAGAACAAAATTTATTCAAGAAGGAATAGCTCAGTATATTGAGTACAGATTATTAACAGGATTAGAAGAAATAGTGGTGCATCCATCTATTAAAATCAGATTTGAGAACTTATTGTATCCTACTCTTGATTCCAAGGATTCAATAAAAGTTTTCTATGAAAACTCTCTAGCTTTTACATCTTTTCTTATATGTAGATATGGAAAATTTAGATATCTCCAATTTATTAGAAAAAATAGGGATAGTTTGGATATAATCAGAAACCTGAATGATGTTTATCAGTTTACAAACTTTTATGATCATCATAAGGTTATAAAGGAAATAGAAGATGATTGGAATTATTTCATAAAAACTTCTAATCCAACTACTCTTAAATGAAAATTTAAATGAAAAATAGTTAAATGATAATACAATAGACGAAAATGGAACGGAATAATTGGAATAAATAGGTGATAACTGTTATAATTCCAACTTTGGGTTTAAGTAATATTCTGAAGAAAATATTGTTCTTCTTGAATTTTCAGGTTTTTAAAGATTTCGAGGTTATTGTGGTTGATAATTCTGAAATGAAGAGTGAGTTAAGTGTTAATACGAGATACAATTTGAAAATTGTTAATACGGGTTCTTTAGGTGGCAATTTTTATAAGACTAAATCTTTTGCAAGGAACTTGGGTTTAATCTTGAGTAAGACAGAGTATGTATTGTTTATTGATGCTGATATGATACCTCATCCTCTGTTGATTAGTGAGCATTTAGAAATTTTAAAAAGATATAAGAATACTGCTGTGGTAGGCCTAGAATTAAGAACTATTAAGGAAAATGAATATGAAAATGTGCTAAGAGATATTCAAAACATTGATAACTGCAGTCAATTGGAAGGTTTATTTTGTAGAACTTTTAGTAACAGAAGTAGAAGGATTTTAACTAACAGGAAAATTGAGTGGTATAAGTTCTTGACTGGTAATTTGTCTGGTAAGAGAGAATTTTTTATAAAAGTTGGCATGTTCAACACTGATTTTGTTTCTTATGGTTTTGAAGATCTTGAATTGGGATACAGGTTTGATAAATTCGGTATCAATATTACTTTTAATCCGAAAGCCTTGACTATACATCTTCACCCTCTATCTGTCGAAAAAAGAATAGAAAATAAGAAAGATTCTGTGAAAAATTTGAAGAAGTTTTACCAAACTTATGGTAATAAAAAAATCTTGCAAATACTTGGTATAAATGTATACAGTAGATTGATATATGATTATTTGCCATTACCATTTAAGAATTTACTTCAAGAAATAAATGATGACTATAGAACCAATTATAATTTTTGGAGAGAATGGAATACCAAAAACTGATAAACTTTTTATCTAATATAGAGAAGATTTCTGCTTTCCCTTTTATTATTATTTTGAGAAATTCCATGATAAATATAGTTCCAATCATAATAGTTGGTAGTTTTTTTCTTCTATTTTTCGTTTTGATGCGACAATATGGTATTGCTATTGAATACCTTGAATTTTTTAGGAAACTATATTTACTTACCATGGGTTTTGTTTCCGTATATTTATCTATTTCTATAGGTTACAATTATGCCAATTATTATGATAGGGATAGAATTATATACTGTTTAGTTTCGTTGGTTTGTTTTTTGGTTTCGGTTTTAATTTATCATGATTGGAAAAATTATAAAGCAACTGAATTTGTGAGTTTCTTGGGGGTTAAGAATATGTTCTCTGCCATAGTTATTTCTTTATTATCTTGCTATGTTTTTAGTAAAGTTAGGATAGATATGTTTATGGATAAATCTGTTCCAGATTATATAAGGAGTAGTTTAAATTCTATTGTTCCTTTTTTTATTACTATTTTTTTTGTTTCTCTGTTGGCCTTTTTTTTGAGGTTCAATGAATTTTTGACATTTTTGTTGGTTCCTTTTGAAAGATATGGTGATAATATATTGGTTGTTTGGGTTACTAATATATTTTTGCATTTGACTAATTTTTTAGGGATTCATGGAATATCTTTGATAAACAGTGTTTTTTTGTCTTTGTGGCAGGGGTATTTGGTTAAGAACGCCGAGTTGGTTATGAATCATGCCCAGCCTATATATATAACTGCTTATCCATTTTTTCAGTGGTTTTTGTGGATTGGGGGAGCAGGTAGCACTCTTGGGTTGAATGTTATTCTTTTGTTCTCTAAGAATGATTATTTGAGAACTATTGGTAAGAGTTCTATTGTTCCTTCTATTTTTAACATTAATGAGCCGTTGTTGTTTGGTTTGCCAATAGTCCTTAATCCATATTTTTTGGTTCCCTTTGTTATTACTCCTTTAATTTTAGGGACGTTAAGTTTTTTTGTGTTCTATTTTGGTTTGGTTAGTAAACCTTATATAGAGGCTCCTTGGATGTTTCCTTCTCCTGTCGGAGCTTTCCTTTCTACTACAGATTATAGAGCTGTCTTACTTAATATTTTGAATATTTTTATTTCTGCGATGATTTATTTACCTTTCTTGAAGGCTTATGAAAAAAAGTTGGAAAATGATAAAGGGAAAGTAGACAAAATTGGAAAAAAAACTGAAGAAAGTCAGAAAAAGTAGAGTATAAAAGACAAAAGGGAGTATCAAAGAATGATAAACCTGAAACTATCTGAAATAATTTCTAATACCAAAGTATTAGATGTAGTTAACTTGACTGAAAAATGTATATCAAATATTTTTACTGATACAAGGAAAATAGGAGATATAGGACAACTAAAAGGCTATAATCAGGAATTTGGAGTTAGTGAGGGTCTGTTTATATGTATTCGTGGAGAGAATTTTGATGGCCATGACTTCATTTGTGAAGCTTACAACAAAGGAGTAAACAATTTTGTTATCCAAGATACTGCCAAAATACCGGAGAATTTGAAAGAATTGGTTAGTTTTATCGTGGTAAAGGATACTGTAAAGTTTATGGGTGATCTTGCAAAATTGGTCATAAAAAAAAGAAAAGAAATCAATGAAAATTTCAGGGTTATAGCTGTTGCAGGATCGGCAGGCAAGACTACCACAAAAAATATAATTAAAAATGTTTTTGAAATAATGGGATTAAGTGTTATTGCTTCAGAAAAGAGTTTCAATAATGAAATAGGGGTTCCTTTAACTGTTTTCAGGATAACGAATGAAACTCAGGTTTTGGTTTTAGAAATGGGAATGAGAGGATTTGGACAAATTGAATATCTTTGTTCAATTACGCAGCCTGATTATGGTGTTATAACTTCAATAGGTCCTGAGCATCTGGAGTTTGTAAAAAATATAAAGGGGGTAATAAGGGCGGAAACTGAACTCACTGACTATCTTATGAGTCTGGGGAGATATTTTATTGTTCCAAAAAAAATTAAAAATATTTACAGAAATTATAAAAATTTTGATTATCTACCAAATAATAAGTTTTTTATAAAGAATTTTCATATTGATCTCAGTAATATTAAAACTGTTTTTCAGATGGTTTTTAATGGAGTTAAGTACGATTTGGTTATTGATAATATTGTTTCAACTCCAATAATTTATAATTTACTTTTTTCTTTAAGATTATATGAGAAATTTAATCTGGAAACGCTAAATAAAAAAGAAAATATACATAAAATAATAGAAAATTCTAATCATATAATAACAAAATCTCTTGAGAATGATAGATTTTATTTTCAGAAAATCTCGGATAATACATATGTTATTGCAGATTACTATAACAGTAATTATCTTTCTTTGTTGGAGAATCTTAAAGTTGTAGAAAAAATGTTTAATTATTTTGATAATATTTTTCTGTTTATTGGGGATATGCTTGAATTGGGAAATAGAACAGAGTTTTACCATAGTTTGATTCTACGACGTTTATCTTCTTATCCTAATAAGGTAAGAGTATACCATATTGGTAACATTTTTTATAGTTTTAAGGATGAGTATCCAAATTTTGTTTTTTATGAGAGTGTTGATAAAGCTGTTTCAGATCAGTTGTTTTCTCTAGGTCCTCAAAAAAAGTTGATATTTATCAAGGGTTCCAGAGCTTTGAAATTAGAAAAAATTCATGAAAAGATACTTAATAATATCTAAATTTTATCCTTGTTATACGAACCTATATTATTTTATACTACTGAAGAATTTTTTGTTTTTATTGATAAAATTAAATATTTTTGTAATAAATAAAAAAGAGGATTTATCTTTGCATCTATTGAAGTAATAAATCCTATAGATTGTTAAATGATTGTATGGTATGAGGTTTAGGATTTCATTTGGTGAGAAAAATATGGTTCCTTCAGAATTGTTGATTATTGATTCCGATTATAGAAGATATTTTATTTCATTTTTTAAGAGTATTTTTACTGAAGCTGGCAAATTTGAAAACTTATATTCCAGTAAAGTTTTTAAGCCTTTTGTGTTTTCAGTATATCTCGGAAAGAACTTTAAAATTCTTAAAGACAAAGGTATGGATAAAATACAACTGGATTTACCATTTCATGTTATTTTTTCAACGGGGGATATTCAAATATTTACAGACTTTTATAACGGTGTTCTTGAATATAAAAGAAAAAATAGAATTCTTAAGATAGGCAACCTGGAAGTTGATATAACAAATGTATTTTTGGAGAAAATAAAAAATATAAATTCTGATTCTGTTATTTTTAAGACTTTAGGGGTTTGTGTGCTACCAGACAGTGATAAACTTGATGGAGACGTGTATAGTCGGTATATTTTCCCTGATAATTACAATATTGATAAGTTTAACCGTAATTTATCAGAATTAACCTTGAAAAGGTATTTTTTCATAAAAGGTATCAAGCCTTCAAGAAGAATGAGGTTTTCAAAAGACATAAATTTCACTCCTATTGATATAAAATGTGTTTATGTTAGGCATTATGGTGGGTTTATTAGAGGTTTCAGAGGTACTTTTAAGTTGGAAGCTGATCCACAAATTCTTCAATTTATATATGACTATGGATTAGGTG
>JANXBF010000043.1 GCA_025057615.1 Candidatus Calescibacterium sp.
AAGTTTTGGTGTTTGGAAATCATTAAATAGGGTTAAACATGTGATTGAAAGAAATTCAGAATTTGGCTATGAAGAAACAAAGGGATGGGAAGAGACTGGTTTTTATCTTTTAATAAATAATAAAAAATTGTCAAATAAAAGATTATCAAGTTTGAAGTTGTTGAAATGGCAGGATGTAAGAATGACTAAGCAGAAAATTTAAAAGAGGACGACTTAGAAGTAATTTTTCAATCTCATAAAATCTTTGAAGGAGTTAGGAAAATGAAAAAAAGCTTAAGTAGAGAATGGATAAAAGATTTGGATTTACCAAAGTGGGCTAAGGAATTAATCAGATTTGTCTCTGTTAAACCACAGTTTGTTATATATGGTAACATATATGACACTTATCCTCTGAAAGTGGGTGAAAAATATATACCTTTGTCTTTGGAAAAGTTTATTGGGGAGTTGTTTACAAATTATGAAAATTACGGAATAGTTCTTTCTTTTGAACCTCTTGATGGTTTCAAAATAATAAAAGGAAAAAATGAACTGAAAGAAATTGTATCTAATTTGAACGTTGAAACCAGAGATGGTTTTGAGTTTATACCTATTGTTGTTCTTAATGAAGTGTATGATTTTTCTGAAGGGCTTATTAAAAATGATATTCATCATGTTGTTTTGATTTTTAATTTTTCATCACGTAAAAAAGAACTTACTGGAAGAGAATATAATGAATTTATGTATAGAATGTATAAGTTAAGTATAAACTCAGTTCCTAAGAAAATAGGGACAGAGTATTCAATGTATAATCCAGTTGTTATGTTGTTTGATAAGGATAATGATTGTCCGTTGTGGTATACATATCAGAATCCTCGGATTAAAACTCTAGCAATACCAAAACCAGATATATACATAAGAAAACTTATTATATCTTCTTTGATAGATAGGTTGGATGGCGTTGAAAATTTAGATGAGAATACTAAAAAGGAAACAATAAATTACTTTGTTGACCAAACAACAGGTATGTATAGTGTTGAAATATTGTCCATTATAAATTTGGCTAAAAGGGAGAAGTTACCAGTAAATCAATTGAATGAAGCTATAAGAAGATATAAAGTTGGGATAATTGATAATCCTTGGGCGAAACTTGATAGAGAAAAGCTCAAAAATGCTGAAAATATCATAAAAAGAAGAGTAATTGGACAAGATAAAGCTGTTAAAAAAGCAGTGGGGATAATTAAAAGAGCTTATTATAATTTATCGGGGACTCAATATTCCAGGTATAGCCAAAGGCCAAAAGGTGTACTATTCTTGGCAGGTCCAACAGGGGTAGGAAAAACAGAATTGGCTAAATCTATTGCAGAATTGATCTTTGGTAATGAAAGTAATTGTATTAGGTTTGATATGTCTGAGTTTGCAAGAGAACATTCTGACCAGAGGTTAATTGGTGCTCCACCTGGATACGTAGGATACGATGTTGGAGGAGAACTAACCAATGCATTGAAACAAAATCCTTTCTCTGTCATTCTGTTTGATGAAATTGAAAAATCACATCCAAAAATTATGGATATATTTCTGCAAATACTGGATGATGGTAGGTTGACTTCTGGTAAAGGAGAGACAGTATATTTTTCTGAAAGCATAATAGTTTTTACATCTAATCTGGGGGTTTATGAAATTTTTGAAAACAGGAGAATCCAAAAGTTGAGTTTAAATGATAACTTTGAAAAATTAGAAAAGACAGTAAAGGAAGCAATAGATAACTATTTCAAAGCTGTACTTGGTAGAGCTGAGATATTAAACAGAATAGGAGAGAATATTGTTGTTTTTGATTTTATCAGATCAAATTATGCGGAACTTATTTTTGAAAAAATGCTTAATAATGTGTTATATAAACTTCAAGAAGATCATAAAATACAGTTAGTTTTCAGTGGAGACATTAAAAGGAGAATCATGGAATATTGCATAAGTGATTTATCTATGGGAGGTAGGGGCATAGGGAATAAACTGGAGGAAGTCTTTATTACTCCATTGGCTGAGTTGTTGTTCGATCTATCTGTTCCTGAGAACTCAAAAGTTATAATAACTTCACTTAGAGAGGATAATGGAATTTTCACCCTGGCTGGTGATTGGATTGCAATATAAGAAATGTCCTTCGTGCGGTCAAAATAATAAACCTGAAGATTTCCTGTGTTTTAACTGTATGTCCGACTTGACTAATGTTCCTGTTAAAGAACGAGCACCGCAAAGTTCTGATTATAACAAATCCAGTAATCTTTTAAATGATGACAATAATATAACTACTATTGAAAAGAAAGATAAAAATCTGTTGTTAAAGAAAATTGATGATGAAAATGTAGTTATCTTGATAAAAGAGGAAATGATAATAGGTAGAGAGAGCATAGAAATTTTAAGGGATCAAAAATTTGTTTCTCGTCAACACGCTAAAATTTATTTTAAAAATAATACTTTTTTTGTAAAAGATCTTGGAAGTACAAATGGAACGTATGTTAACTCAGAAAAACTTGACCCCAACAAAGAGTATTCTCTAAATAATGGTGATATTATCTCTTTCTCTAAATCCATAAAATTCCAAGTAATGTTAGATGAACTATGAGTTCCATAGCTATTGGATGGTGGTCGTATTCTAATAAAGGTTCTAAAGAAATACTTTCTAACAATAAAAGGTATTTTAAGGATAAGGTTTCAAATTTACTTGAGGAAATAATCAGAACCATAGATAACCTCTTACAATCTAAAAAAGAGATAAAATCTAAGAAAGAGATTGTTGATGTTTCTTCTAATTTAAAGAAAGATGTAAGGAACATATTTCAAAAAATTACTGATTATTTCAATGAACAATACACGCTTGATGTAGTAAAATCGTCTCATCATACAATTTGGTTTGATGGAAAAATAGCCCAAATTAATAACATTTCAATGATCATTAAAAAGCTTGCTAAAGAAATTTCATTTGAGACTGATTTTTCTTGTTCAATAGAAGATATCCGTGAAATATTACGAATTGTGGATAGTTTTTCTTCTGATTTGTTTGAGTACCTTTCAAATTTTGGGTTTTCAAAAAAACAAATTCTGCATAATCTAAGAAATTTTCTTCAATCCGAGATTACCAAACTGACAATTAAAGAGGAATACGATAAACTGATTTTAAATCTGGATCAAAAATTTTCTAAACTAAACAA
Source organism: Candidatus Calescibacterium sp. (assembly GCA_025057615.1). Lineage (GTDB taxonomy): Bacteria > DRYD01 > DRYD01 > DRYD01 > DRYD01 > DRYD01. Next base: position 3,183 of record JANXBF010000043.1, read on the forward strand.
TCCACTATTATTTGATTTCTATGAATTATTAAAAAAAGATATTCATTCCACTTTAAAAAGATTAACTGATGATTTTACTGTATTTTCAAAAGAATTTGAGCATGAGATACAGAAGATCAATAAGTTTATAAATAATCTTGATTTTATTCATATAGATAAATCATGTGATTTAAGAAGTTTCGTATTATTCTTGGAAAAGGTTGATTACATTTATCCTCAGGGAGAGTTTGATAACTATATACGTTCTTTGAAAGAAAAACTATATAACCAAGAGGTAGATGAGTATTTTGAAAAACTTAAACAAGAAATCCATAAAAAAAGGACTGTAAACGATAAGCAAATCCCTACAACCCAAAAATCCACAGAAAACATAAAAGATAAAATACTATTATTTTTTAAAAAGATTGAATCTAATTTTCCTGAAGAGTATGGGAATATAAAAAATAAATACTATAACCAATTGGAAAATTATAACCTAACTAAACTTAGAATAATACTTGATTCACTTAAAGTGGAATACCTAAAATTGAAAAAAAGATATTCAGAAGATATGGTATATAGGCAGGAAATTATTAACATCCTAAATGAATTTAAACAAATAGTTAAAGGTATTAATGAAGAAGATTTTGAGTTATACCCAAAATATAATTCCGTTGTTAACAAAATAAATGATGTATTAAGTAAAAAATTTGTTACCGAAGAGGATTATAAAATTGTTTCCAATTTGGTTAATGACATTACCCAAAAAATGATAGAATATATAGAACTAAAAAATAGAAAGAAATATAGGGAAAAAATTGAAACAAAACTAAGACAAAATCTGGAAAAATTGGGTTACAAATTGATATCCCAAAACCGAGAAACACAAGTTATATATATAGATACTAAGTTCTCCAAGGAATATAAAATTATGTTAAAGATAACTGATAATAGCCTAAATGTTCAGTTTGTAAGGATTATTCCTGATGGATATGTTCCAACCGAGTATGATAAGAGAAGAGATATTTCTTTTGCAAAAAAATGGTGTTCTGACTATAAAAAATTATTGAAATTGCTTCATGACAGTGGAATACTAGTTGAGAACCAAAAATTGGTAGAACCTGAACAGAAAATGAATTACTTAGAAATTTCCAAAATACCTTTACAACTTCAGGAAGATGTTAAATACCATCTGATTGATACATATGAAGATGAAGGTAAAAAGTTACACCGCGAAAAAGAAATATAGTGTTATCTATTCCAATTTTTCGTTAAATACTGTGAAATTCTTAGTTTTACCATTTTCTATTTCTAGTAGGACTGCGTTGAAGATGTAAGGTTTTTCTCTTTCAGGCTCAAATTTGTTAGATATTCCTGTTTCAAATTTTTCAAGGATGTTTGATATCTTGAATCCTATTATTGAGTTGTATGAACCACACATTCCAACATCACTTATGTAGAATGTACCATTTGGTAGGATCTTTGAATCTGCTGTTTGAACATGTGTATGTGTTCCTATTACTGCTGATACTTTCCCATCTAAGATATGTGCGATCATATATTTTTCTGCTGTTGCTTCAGCATGTAAATCAACTATAATGTTTTCATATTTATCGAAAAATTTTTCTGCTTGAAGGTTTTTTATTGATACCAATGGGCTTATAGGGGTATCCAGAAAAGTTTTTCCTTGTAAATTTATTACTGCTAAATTTAGTTCATCATTTGTATATATTTTTTTACCTGGTGTCCAGGGGAAAAGATTATATGGAACTATTATATTTTCAGCTTCTTTGATTACTTCTAATATTTCTTTATTGTCAAATACGTGGTTTCCTGTGGTTATAAGGTCTGCTCCGTATTGAATTAATTCTTTGTATGTTTTTTTACTTACTCCGAATCCTCCTGCACTGTTTTCTCCATTTACTATAACGAAATCAACATTGTATTTCTCTTTTATTATTGGTAAGAAATGGTGTAAAACTTTTCTACCTGCTGTTGAGACTACATCACCAACAAATAAGACTAACATAGAGGTTTAAACTTATGTCTTATTTTTTATCGTTTATATTTCTGATTCTGAGGCAATAACACTTTCCAATCCATATTTTAAATTCACTACATCTATTGATGTAGGTTTTCTTATATTTGTTATTGATATTTCACTTATACTTTTCAATTCTTCATTTATTGATTGGATCAAATTTTCCTTATCTTCCACAGATATCAACATTCTTATAGTTTTGGGTTTGACTTCTGAGGGTATGATTCCCTCGATTCCTGTTGTGAATGCTGCTATGTTTGCATTCATTTTTGCGAGTATGGATGTAATTTTTGCTAATATACCAGGTTTATCTTCTATTACTTTTGCCTCTATATACAAAATCATAACACTCCTTTTTCCAATGGGTAAAGTTTTTGTATACCGCTCTTTACCCGAAGCGGTTATGATAGTGGTTTATAAAACTTTTTTCAGTATACTCTGATAACATTATCGAATCCCATCTTTTTCAACTTATTACTTTCTTGTAGTGCTTCATCTTCTGTTCGATATGGGCCTATAACAACTCTGTATATTGTGTTTCCTCCTGTTATAATCTGTTCTATTTTTGGATTTAACCCTATTGATTCTAGCTGATTCTTGGTTGACTGAGCATTATCTATTGATAAAAAAGAACCGAGCTGAATATAGTATAAGCTTTCTGTATTTTTTTCTGTGTTTTCTTTATTGTTATCAGTTGCTTCTCCATTGTCTTTTTGTGTATTTTCTTCTGTTATTTTTTTATTTGTTATTTCTTCTTTTTCTTGTTGTTCTCTTTCTTGATTGATATTTTCAGTAGTTGTTGTTATGTCAGTAGTTATTGTAGTGGTAGTATTTATAATTGTTGAAGTATTAGTTGGTGATTTGACTGTTGTTTTATCATCTTTGTTTTTGATGGTTTCTTTCTTCTCTATTGATGGTATTATTATTGATGGTTGATTATTGTTTGGAAATGTGTTGTATTTCTTTTCTTCTATTAGCGGAGATATTAGAGGTTTTTCTACATCTTTGGCAGTACTGATCTTTTCTTTGTAAAAATATTGTCCTGCATAGTATCCAATAGCTGATACTGCTACTATTAATATTAATAGTATTACATATTTCATTATATTTGTTGTTTTCTTAGTTCTGTTGCGGCTATTTCCGGTAGCATCGGATTTATATATGTACCTGTTCCCCATTCAAACCCCGCTACTTTTGTTAATCTCGGAATTATCTCTATATGCCAATGGAAATATTCTTTACTATTTGAATTTGGTGGAGCGGTGTGAAGCATCATATTATACGGGGGATTATCCAATAGTAAATATATTTTGGAAAGTACAATTTTCAGCGTTTCTGCCAAATCTACCACATGATTTTTATCTATATCCTCAAACCTATGATAATGCTTTTTTGGTATAATCCAATTTTCAAAAGGAAAGGCTGAGGCAAATGGGCAAAAGGCTATGAAAGAGTTATTTTCAAATACTATTCTATCTTGGTGACCTCTTTCTTGCGCTATTATATCACAAAAAATACACCTATCTCTTATGTCATAATATTCCTTTGCTCCATCTATTTCGTTTTTTATAACCGAAGGTATTATTGGGGTTGCTATGATTTGGGAATGCGGATGAAATAAAGAAGCACCTGCATCTTTACCATGATTCTTAAATATTATTACATACTTTATTCTTTGATCTTTTGATAATTCTATTATTCTATCTCTATAAGCCCATATTATTTCTGTATATAGATCCTTTGATGTTGTTAATGGAGTTGCAAAATGATCTTCACCTTCTACTAAGACTTCATGGTATCCTATTCCGTTCATGAAATCATATATTCCTATTCCCTTTTTGTCTAATTCACCTTCTGGTTTGAGAGCGGGAAACTTGTTATTGACCACTCTTATCCACCAACCTGGACCATTTGCCAATGTCCCGGGGGTTCTGTAAGCCAGTACCTCTGGTGGAGTCATGTATTCATTACCTGTACAGAAAGGGCATTTAGATGTATCCCCTGGTTGATCCTGAGTTTTTTGCTTGAAATCATTAGGTCTTGCAGCTCTTTCAGTTGCTATTATAACCCACCTTTTCAATATGGGATCCTTCCTGAGCTCTGGCATTAAACAATTCCCCTTTCCTTAAAATAAAAACATCTTTTATATAATTTGATTTTGTTTATCACTTTCCTTTTCACAAATTCAAATATTTTTGGAAATTTTCACAAATTTAACTCTTTTTCTAAAAATGAAACCACTTTATTATTTGAGATAAATATCTTTTGCAATCCAGATAATGAACCATATTTTTTAAAATTCTCATCATTTAGTATAGGTAAATCCGTTATTAATTCCTTTATGCCAGTATTAAAAAAGTTTAGTAAATAAGATTCTAAGTTTTCGAAATTCATCATTTTATGGTTCAGTTTAATTTTTTGAATTGACAATAATAACTCAATTGAAAGGATTATGAAACTGAAATAAACTGATTTCATAAGGTTTCTGGAGTTGTTTTCACTATAGCTTACCAGATCTTCTTGATGTAAGCTCACTGGAAAGTTTTCAATACTTATGGGATAACATATATTCTTTAGTTCAACCAGAACATGGGATGCCAAGTATTGGCTTATCATAAAACCACTGTTTAAACCCTCATCCAATATTAGAAAATTGGGACTGAGTAAATAATTCATCCTCTGAAAAGATAAATTGGATAACTGAAAAATATGAACTTTCAAATGATCACATAAAACCGAAATTGTATTACCATGAAAATTACCTGCTGAAATAAAATCACCATCTATTAGCAATGGGTTATCAGTGTTACTTTTTATTTCGCTATCTGCAAAGTTAACACATAACTCATATATTCCATAGAAACTCTCCAGTATTTGAGGATAGCACCTGTATGAGTAAGAGGCTTGCAATACAGATTTGGTTTCCCCTTTGGAAATTAATTTTTCTATTAATTCATTTAAATCATCTATTATCTTACTGAAATACTTACTATTCTTTGCCCTTTTTAACTTCGAACTGAAGTGTGAAAAATTTACATTATTAGCTATTGAGCTTACAACAAGCGTGAAGTTCGAGAACTTTATTAATTGGTCTACTAAAAATAAACCAATAATGAAATTTGATAATGAATATGATGTTCCATTAATAAATGCTATTGATTCTTTTATTTTTGGATTATATCTCTCCAAAACTCTCAGAAATATGTGAGATAGAGGGATTAGGTCTCCACTGGCTCCCACTGATGTCCAATACGGAATATCCGGTAAGTTTTTTTCTTTTAACAAATCGCATAAATGTTCCAGTAATTCCAGGCTTACACCACTGTAACCTATTGACAACTGTTTCAATCTTATAAGAATGGTCAAAAAAACTATAAACTTACTTACTGGCTTACCATAACCTGCACTATGAGAATAAATCAAATTAGATTGTAACTTTTCTAAATCTTCCGTGGATATAATCTTATCAAAAAGTTTACCAAACCCAGTATTTATACCATATATGGGTTTATCTATGTTTTCAATTGAATCTCTTATTTCCTTTATTTTTTGTTTTAGACTTGGGGATATTAGTATCTCAACAAAAGGTATTTGATAAGAACTAAAGTAGCTCAATATTAATTTAAATATTGTTTCAATATTTACTTTATCAAGCTCAATCTTGATAGATTTTCTACTATTTTGTATGGTTTCTTTTCCCATTTATTCACATCTTCCAGCTTTGATTTACCCGTTAGAACTAAAATGAAACTTAGACCTACACTTTGTGCACATTCCAAGTCAGTATAACTATCTCCTATAAAATAACTATTCTCTATGTCTACTGAAAATCTTTCTATGGCTTTTTTTAGAAGCAAATTTTTGGGTTTCCTGCATCTGCAGTTTTCTTCTTCTCTGTGGGGACAAAAATATACAGCATCTATCAAAAATTCTCTGATCAAAAACATGGATAAGTCTATAAAAAAAGATAGGCTAACTATCCCTTTATTTATCCCTGCTTGATTGGTTATAACAATGAATTTATAATGCTTCTTATGCAGTTTCCAGAATTCTAAAAAACCACTCTCCACAACAAATTCTTCGAAGCACTTCACATAATCTTGGTTTAAATACTTATTTATTACACCATCTCTATCAAGAAATATTGTTTTTACCACCACCAACAATTCCACCCAAAATTGTACCAGCAGGGACTATAAAAATATGAATAATACATTGGATAGTAACAATAATAACTATATGGCATCATTGAACCCAGTGCTAAACCGGTGAACAATCCTAAACCACCTGCTAAGAGGTATTTCCACAGATTATTACCTGTGTTCTCTGAATAGTTTGCTTGGTTTATAAATGGTTGGTTTGTTGGTACATAGTTTGGTTGATTAAACTGGTTCATAAATGGTTGATTGTTCGGAAACATGTTAGCCTGTTGAGCTTGGTAAAAAGGATTCTGAACAAATGGATTTTCATTACCTATTGGAGGAATCAGTTTTGAATTATCTACATTGTTGACAATAACTTTGTCATTGGGAGTATTTGAAACTTGTTGATTACCAATCTGATGACTGGATACCTGGTTTTGAATTTGGGATGTTTGAACTTGTTGATTCGGAGCTACTCCACTAACTTTGTTTATCTCTGTCATTTTTTACCACCTCCACATAAAGGGTAATACTATTGGAAACCAAGGAACAAATGGAAAGGTATAACACCAGAAAAATGGAGTCACAAAAAATGAAGGATAAAAATTATAGTAATTATTGTAATAAGGAATACTATAGGTATTATAAAATTTGTTATTGAAATTGTTATATACTGGTTCGTTATAGTTGTTATTTATTATGTAAACATTGTTTGCGTTTA
>JANXBF010000044.1 GCA_025057615.1 Candidatus Calescibacterium sp.
AATCATTTTCCTCTGCTATTTTCAGCAGATTATCGAAATAAAGAGAATACTCAAACTCCTTAGAAGAAACATTAACAAATAACTGCTTATCATATTTCGAAAGTTGCTTAGTTGCAATTTTCAGAACTATTCTACCCAGGGGAATAATCAAATTTGTTTCCTCGGCCAAAGGAATAAACTCAAGAGGAGGAATAAGCCTCCCCTTATCAAACCACCTTATTAAAGCCTCTAAACCAATAACTAAATCTTTACTTATTATCTCATTTCTAATTTCCTGTTCATTAACCAAATTCATAATACCTCTTATATCTATAATGGGTTGGTAATAAACAGTAAAACTCTCTTTATCTATTGCTTCATTTATTTTATCTATCATTTCAATTCTATGTTTCAGTTTAATTGAAAATTCTTTAGAATAGAATTCAAAATTATCTTTTCCTCTCTCTTTAGCTTTATACATGGCTATATCAGCAAATCTAATTAGTTCATCCGGATTATGTGAATCATCAGGATAAATAGAAACCCCTATGCTCATAGTTATATTTAAACCAGTTTTATTACAGTACTCTTTGGAATTTTCTATTATTCTTTTACAAACCATCTGAATGTCTTCAACTTTTGCTACATCATCAAGTATAATGATAAACTCATCTCCCCCCATTCTACCGACAACATCACCTGGCCTAAGAGAATACCTAATAGCTTGTGAAACACTTTTCAGTAAATTATCACCTATCTCATGCCCATAAGTATCATTAATCTCTTTGAAATTGTCTATATCAACAAACAAAACCGCCAATTTTCTTTGGTGTCTGGCAGAATGAATAACCAGCTGCTTAAGCTGCTCAATAATATACCTTCTATTAGGTAGATCAGTCAAAGGATCATGCAAAGATAAGTATTCATATTTCTCCTTCAATTCAATAAATTCAGTTATATCATTTATAACAATAAGAACGCTAATAGTATTAACTTTTACAAATGTTAACTGAAGATTTTTCTTGACCAACACACCATCAATTGGAACCTCCAAGTTCAGCAGAGAAGTCCTATATCCACCAGCCATCTTAACATAATCAACATTATATTTAATAAAATTTAGTTTATCAGCAGGTAAAGTATCATAGAAAGAAGCACCCTCTTTTACACCCATCATTTTACATATACTATCAGTATATATGCTCGACTTATATTTTATAATCTTTAAACTATCAGGATTGACCAAAATTATACCTTGAGGTATAGAATTGAGTAAAGAATTAAGAAACTCCTCTCTCCTATTCAATTCATCTACTAAACTCATTTCCTTACTTATATCAAAACAGAGTATAAAAATACTATTATCCCAATAATAAAATACACACTTAATTTTTCTTTTTATTCCATCCAAACTCGAATAATTTATTATTTTATAGCAAGGATCTGTATTATTGTATATATTTTGTAATATGAAGCACTTCCTGAGTTTACATAATCTAACATCTTTATACTCATCACTTTGTGTAAAATAGATATTTTTCAATATCCATTCTTTATCTTTTATTATATCAATCCTTTTCATTCCAAAAATCCTGAGTGTATCCCCTATAACTCTCTTTATTTCGTAAGTGTCCTTATCAATTTCAAATAAAACCATCTCTATATTTTTGAATAACAGGTTATACAATTTTATTTGCTTTTTTAAAAATTCTAACTGTTTTATAATCCTAGTTTGCATCTTAAAATCCTCTATTTTAGGAATCTATTTTTCATTACATATTGTAATATTCCCCCGTTTTTATAGTACTCAACTTCTACTTTTGAATCAAGCCTCAAAATAACATCAAATTCTTTCAATAATTCTCCATTGTTGTTTATCACTTGAACTTTCAGCTTTTTCTTGGGATAAATCTGGTCAAAACCTATTATATTGAAATACAAATTAGCAATATCAGGATTAATTAAATCCAGATAATCTTGGTGTTCAATAAACTGTAAAGGTAAAACTCCCATCCCAACAAGGTTACTTCTATGTATTCTTTCAAAACTTTCAGCAATTATTGCTCTTACTCCAAGTAATCTGGTTCCCTTAGCAGCCCAGTCTCTTGAGGAGCCTGATCCATATTCCTTACCAGCAATGACTATCAAAGGTGTCCCCTCATTTTTGTACTCCATAGCAGCTTCATAAACGGTCTTAATCTCACCATCTTTTAATGTATATCCTCCTTCCACATTAACCAAATAGTTTCTTAATCTTACATTTGCAAAAGTGCCCCTTACCATAACCTCATGATTTCCTCTTCTTGAACCGTAAGAGTTGAAATTTTTCGGTTCAACACCACATGAAATAAGATATTTCCCTGCTGGAGAGTCCACCTTTATACTTCCTGCAGGAGAGATATGATCAGTAGTAACGCTGTCACCCAGCACCAACAGAGCTTTTGCTTTCATTATATCCGAAGGCTCAAAGTTAAGAAACTCATCCTCAAAGAAAGGAGCCATCTTTATATATGTAGAATTGTCATCAAAAGGATATAGACAACTTGAGTATGAAGGCAAACTCTTCCAATTATCATCACCGTCAATTATAGTTCTATATACCTCCTCAAAAAAATCAGATTTAACAACTTTCTTGATTAGATCATTTATCTCATCACTAGAAGGTAAAATATCTCTCAAATAAACAGGATTATTAAGAGAATCATAACCTATGGGATCATTAAAAATATCTATATTCACAGTTCCAGCAATAGCAAAAGCAATAACAAGAATAGGAGAAGCCAAGAAATTCATTCTAACAAGTGGATGAACTCTCGCCTCAAAGTTTCTATTACCTGACAACACAGCAGCAACCACCAAACCATTTTCTGTTATAGCTTTTGAAATTTCAGGATTCAGACTTCCAGAGTTACCTATACAAGTAGTACAACCATAACCAGAAACAAAAAATTTCAGAGCTTCCAAATAAGGTATAAGTCCTGCCATTTCCAAATATTTCGTGACAACCTTAGAACCGGGTGCAAGAGAGGTTTTCACATATCTCTTAACAGATAACCCTCTCTGGACAGCTTTCTTAGCCAGTAATCCAGCACCAAGCATAACAAAAGGATTGGAAGTGTTAGTACAACTCGTTATAGCTGCTATAACAACATCACCATCTTTGAGTTCAAACTCCTCATCAACCATCTTGACCTTAACTTTAGTTAAAACTCCAGAACCACCAGAAGTCCTATACTGATTCCTTATAGCATCCATGAAAACATTTTTAAGATTTGACAACTTCACCCTATCCTGTGGTCTCTTAGGACCAGCAACAGAAGACTCAACTTTAGACAAATCAACCTCTATAATATCAGTATAAACTATTTTCTCTTCACCTTCCCTCCATAAAAGATTTTCTTTGGTATATTTTTCTATCAAATTTACTAACTCTTTAGGTCTGTTAGTAAGTTTTAGATATTCAATAGTTTTCTGATCAACAGGGAAATAAGTTATGGTAGAACCAAATTCAGGAGACATGTTCGAAATAGTAGCCCTATCAGGAACACTCAAATTATTTAACCCTTCACCAAAAACTTCAACAAATTTACCGACCACTCCATACTTTCTTAGTAATTCAGTAATATAGAGAACCAAATCAGTTGCGGTAACCCCTTCATTTAAAGCGCCGACCAATTTTAATCCTATAACCTCTGGAATAGTGAAATAAAGAGGCTGGCCGAGAGCAACAGCCTCAGCCTCAATTCCACCAACCCCCCACCCAACAACACCTATACCATTAACCATCGGAGTATGAGAATCGGTCCCAATTATGGTATCAGGAAAAACCAAACCATCAGCAACCCAAACAACCTTAGAAAGATATTCCAAATTTATTTGGTGGCATATTCCTGTGGAAGGAGGAACCAGAAGAAGATTTTTAAAGCTTTCTTGAGCCCACTTCAAAAACTTATATCTTTCCCTATTTTGCTCATACTCTAACTCAACATTCCTGTAAAGAGAAAGATAATTACCATAACTCTCAACAATAACTGAATGATCAATAACAAGATCAATAGGAATCAAAGGATTAACTATGGAAGGATCCTTGGATTTTTTAGAAATAGCGGTCCTTAAAGAAGCAAGATCAACTATCAATGGAACACCAGTGAAATCCTGTGCCAAAATCCTATTGGGATTGTAGGGTATCTCCCTATCAGGAACATTCTTAGCATCATAATTAAGAAGAACATCAACATGTTCATCTATAACCTTAAAATTATCATAATTTCTTATAACGTTTTCTAAAAGTATTCTAATGGAGAACGGCATACTTTCTATTTTAGGAACCTTTTTCAGATCAATATACTTTAACCCATCCATAGAAGACATAAAATCTTTCATAATAATTACCTCCCTCTATTTATTCTTTATCTCAATATTTCCCCATTTATCCTTTAGTTCTTCAATTATTTCCTTAATTTTCTGTTTAAATTTACCAAACTCGGGATAATATATTATATCTTTTTCACCTCGTGCGACATCCAGCTCATTTATCATTGGTTTACCAAAAATCCTATGTGATAAGAAGTTACCAAATGTGTATATGAGTATTGCTTTAAGCAAGTTTTTCCTGAAACGTCTTGAAGAAGAATAAACTATAGAGGGTAAAAAAACTATTCTACCATATTTTGATAGCTTAACTCCCAAATCCAAATCTTCACCGGTTTTAAGAGAGGTGTTAAATCCCCCTACTTTATCGAAATAATTTTTGAGAACTGCGAAATTTGAGCCATGCAAAGCAGGAGATAACCAGAAAAAATTACCCAACCCTAAAAACACAGGTATTAGTTTATTAATCATTTGTAACTCATAAGTATCATCATCATAGAATTTTATTAATCCTGTTGCAGCAACTATTGGCTTATTAACCATTTTAATAATTCTTTTCTTTATTTTTCTAGGAAAATTTTGAATAAACTGATAATAAAGATAATCGTAATTATATTTGAAAATATTATATATAGTCCTTATCCATAATGGAGAAACGATACAATCAGCATCGGTAGTGGCAACTATCCATCCCCTTGCTTTACTGAAACCAGCTTGTCTTGCAAAAGATACACCTTTAACACTCTCCTCTATTAACAATATCTCCACATTTGACAAAGAACTATCAACCTTTTTTTTATTACGAAAATATTCAATAAATTCATTCACCTTTTCCCTTGTATTATCCTGACTATTATTATCAACAACTATTATTTCGTAATTTATCTTAGATGCAAGATATTGATTTATCAGTGATTTTAGGGAATTAAGAATGTATGCTTCTTCATTATACGCCGGAATTACAACAGATATATCAATCATTATTTATTTTTATATTTTATAAGAGTACTCCAAAAACTGAGTGGTTATCTTTTTTATACTATCTATATTAAAAGATGTAGAAATTTGTCCTAATACTATGCCTTTAGCACCAATGCTGTATAACATAGATACATCGGATGGAATAATCCTTTTTTGAGTAGGTATAAAAACTGGTATATCGGTATTTTCTATTAATCTTCTGTAATCTGTTATGTCCTTCAGAGTTAGAGGAAAACCATAAAAATCCTTATCAACCACAGAAGCCTCTATCCCAAAAAATTTATATCTATTTAACTCTTGCAATTCTTCCTTAGAAAGTACTCTATCAACCGCAACCATTTTATTTAGCGATGAATTTAAATAATGGGGAGTATAAGAATAATAAAACAAATCTATGAAATCGAAAAAAGCTTCCAACTGACTGTATTCTATTTCTTCAAAAGAATCTCTATCAGTTAATATATTTCCAGGAACTATACCCCAAACAACATTAGGATAATCAATAACCAGTTTCAAGATATTCTCCTTTTCCCTTTCATAAGATCCGATCTTTTTCTTGCTAACAGGATGGGTTATATTCAGATGTAGCTTGACTATTTCAACTCCTGCATCAACAAAAGAGCTAACCACTTCATAGTCGTTTGTAGCCGGAGAGGCAATAATAAGGAATTTTTTTTTCTTAATCAAATGTGATATCTTATCTTTTTTATTATCTATCAATACTGAGCGTTCTTTTTCTCCATCAATACGTATATCTATTTTTAGATCTAAACTTTGTTCTTCAACAGGATCCCTTTGCTCACTTTTTTTAGCTTTTCTATATTCTAACAATTCTATTATGTCCTGCTGTGTAATAAATTCAGCAGAATCAAAAATCTTTTTACCTATCTCCTCAACTATTCTATCACATATTTTAAATACATCATAAGGGTAACCCACAACCAATTTATATGGGCCAACGATATTCCTAATCTCACTATACAATACCCTTTCCAAAGGAAAAGATATTACCAAATAGTTAATATCATTAACTTTAAAAACAAATGTGTAATTCTTTTCTATAATTTTTCTTATTTTTTCATTTATCTCTACCGATTCTTCAATAGGAAAATTAACTTCATCCAAATTTATATATGGTATTTCAACAAACAACTCTTTAATATTAATATCATTTTTTGTTAAATATAAAGCGTAAATTTGCAAAAATTCTTCTTTTGAAAACATGTCCTGAATATAATCATTATTTTCAACTTCTCTTATATTTTTTTGAGACAATTTAGAAAGCTGGTTAAAAAAAGCTTTAATACCAGCAATTTTTTTATTACTTATTAGCTTATTACTTATGGCAAATTCTACTACATCTTGAAACATAGATAGAGGGAAATAATTCATAACCCAACAGAATATCTTTTCCAGTAATAAAAAGAACTAACAAACCTATAAATAAAATCACCCATTTTTTTTCGATCAACAATTTGATCAATTAATCCATTTTGCAGATTGAACTCAGCAGTTTGAAAATTGGGAGGCAACTTTTTCTTTATAGTTTGCTCGATGACTCTCTGTCCTGCAAAACCTATTATAGCACCAGGCTCAGAAACTATGATATCCGCAATCCCCACAAAACTCGCAGCAACGCCACCGGTAGTTGGATTTGTAACCACATTTATAAATGGTATCCTCTTTTTCTTGAGCTTATTTATCACACCAACAGTTTTAGCCATTTGCATAAGAGAAATTATACCTTCTTGCATTCTTGCACCGCCGGAAGCAGAAAAAATAACCAATGGTATTTCATTTTCATAACAGTATTCAGAAATCAGACTTATTTTCTGGCCAACAACGCTACCCATTGAACCTCCCCTGAAACCGAAGTCCATAACTCCCACACCTATTAAACAACTCTTTTCTAAATCCTGCTTAAGATAACCAATCCCTACAATTATGGCATCATCAATACCGATCCTTTCGGAATCCTTCTTCAATTTTTCAGAATAATCCTCAAAATTCAAAAAGTCCAAAGGTTTTATCATAGTATACATTTCTTTGAAATCACAGAAATACATATCTATTCTTTTTTTTGAACCAATATAAAAGTGTCTACCACACTTTGGACAAATCCAAAGGTTTTCTTCCAAATCAGACCTGTTTATAATCGAACCACAACTTTCACACTTAATCCATTCGTTAAGCATTACCCATAAACACTACTCTTAGAGCTTCTTCAACACTAATTATTCCTTCTAATACTTTTCTTATTGCATCATCTTGCAAAGTTTTAAAACCTTCCTCGAGGACAGCCCTCTTTATTTCATTAGCACTTCCTCTTCTCAAAATGACCTCACGTGCAGCATCTGACATAATCAGTAGCTCGTGTATCCCAGTTCTACCTTTATATCCACTTCCTTTGCATACCTCACATCCTCTACCTTTATAAAACACTATTTCCTCTTCGGTATAAGCTAAACCTATATCTTTAAGAGCTTCTTTAGGTGGAACATAAGGCTCTTTACAAGCAGAACATATCGTTCTTGCCAATCTCTGAGCAAGTACTCCCACAACAGCAGAAGAAACCAAGAATGGTTCTATACCCATTTCTATCAACCTTGTTGCAGCAGATGGAGCATCGTTAGTGTGTAAAGTTGATAACACTAAGTGTCCTGTAAGTGCTGCTTCAACTGCTATTTGTGCAGTCTCATGGTCCCGTATCTCACCAACCATTATTATATCAGGGTCTTGTCGTAAAAAGGCTCTTAGGGCGGAGGCAAATGTAACACCCGCTTTAGGATTAACCTGTACCTGATTTATACCTTGAATCTGATACTCAACAGGATCCTCAACAGTACTTATGTTAACAGTTCCCTGGTTTAGCTTATTTAAACAGGCGTAGAGTGTTGTTGATTTTCCAGAACCCGTTGGACCGGTAACCAAAATCATACCATATGGTTTTGCAATCAACCATTCCAATCTCTCTCTTATATCAGGCATAAACCCGAGCCTATCCAAACCTAACATAACCGAACTCTTATCAAGTATCCGCATTACCACTTTCTCTCCATTGACAGTTGGAATGGTCGAAACCCGCAAGTCAAAATCTCTGCCCTCATATTTAAGATGTATCTTTCCGTCTTGGGGTTTTCTCCTTTCAGCAATGTCAAGTGCTGACATAATCTTTATTCTTGATACCATTGGTGCAAGCAAATGCTTTGGTATCCTCATTATCTCATGAAGTATACCATCCATACGATATCTAACAACCACTTCTTTTGGCCATGGCTCTATATGTATATCCGAAGCCTTATCTGAAATTGCATGGAATATAATCTGATTAACCAATTTGACTATAGGAGCTTCATCAACCATTTCCTTAAGTTTATCAACAGATATTTCCTCTTCTTCCAATTCACCAATCTCAAGGTTTGACAGTTCACCAATATTTACCTCTGCTATAGAAGAACTCAAATCATCTGCCTCAGCAATCTCAGCACTACCATATATTCTATTTATTGCTCTTCTGATATCGGTTTCAGTAGCCATGACAGTTTCTACTTCTAATCCTGTCATTAACATTATATCATCAACAGCATTGGTATCAAGAGGATCAATCATAGCAACAACAAGTTTTTCACCATCAAATTTAACAGGAACCGCGTTATATCTCTTAGCTATATTATCGGGCAAAAACTGTGATAGTTCGGGCTTAAGTTCAAACTCCGAAAGATCCAAGAATTCAAATCCCAGGTCTTCTGCCAAAATCTGATAAACTTCTTTTTCACTAATAAAACCCAATTCTATTATAGCTTTATCCAATTCTTTATTTTCTTCCTCTGCTTTTTTCTGAGCTCTTTCAAGCTGTTTGCGAGTAATAAACTCTCGCTTAACCAGCATTTCACCTAATTCTTCTTTTATCTTTTGTTCCAGCATTATTTTCCTCCTGAAAATCTAACATTATATACCTATTTTTTATTTTGACAAATTTTATTTATCTTCCTTTATATCAATTTTTATTTTTTTATTGAGAATTTTTGAAAAAGCTTTTTCTATTAGCTTAGTATACTTGGGTAAAATCTTGCTCTTCGATAGTACAACAAAATTGGTATTCTTAGAAACTATGATTTTGAATACCAATGGTATTACAATGAGAGGGAATGGGAAATGGCGGAGGGAGAGGGATTCGAACCCCCGGTGGGGTTTAACCCCACTGCGGTTTTCAAGACCGCCGCCTTCGACCACTCGGCCATCCCTCCCTTACCTATTTACTTCTATCAACATTAAATGTTCCCTCCATTAAACATATTAACACATAAATCTTAAAAAATTGTTAAAAAATTAAGATAATACTTTAATTTTTCATTAAAAGTGTACATAATTAAAGCAAACATACAAACAAAAAGGAGGTGCAAAAATATGGAAATAAGAAACTACTATCCAAACCATATATCATCAAAATGTGGCACTACAATAAAATGTGGCACTACAATTCCCAAAAAAGAAAATAAATTTGATCCAGAAACATATATAGAA
>JANXBF010000045.1 GCA_025057615.1 Candidatus Calescibacterium sp.
GCAATAGATTTGTATACAAAAAATATTGACCAAAATCAACAGAAATGAATTTTAACAAAAATTTAACAAATTGAGTGGTTTAATCCCTTGTCCCACAATGTGTCGTCGATCTATTTTTATCAAAAATAGTTGATTTTTATTGATAAATTGCAATATTTTTGACAATTTTTATCAAAATTTTTAGAGGAATTTTTTAGCTTTTTGGTTAATAATTAGGGAAATTTTGAATATCAAATCTTTTTTAGATTTGGAATAAATTTATAGATGAATTAAAAATAATATATAATATAATCAAAAATATTGTTTTAATCTCGATAGATTGTAAACATTGATATTTGTGAATTGAGTGTAATCTGTTTCTGTTTATACTTAGTGTTTTCTGTTAATTCATCTATAACTTTAGGATTTTGTGTAGAGATTAAAAACGTTATCTTGTTGGAGTAATCTCTCAGAATTTTCAGAAATGATGTGTATGAAGAATAATCCAAGCCTAAGAATGGTTCGTCTATTAGTAAGATATCGGGTTCTGTTATGATTGCTCTGGATATTAGTGTTCTTTGCCTATATCCATAGGATAGGTTTTTTATTTGTTTATTTAGATATTCTTTTAAATTCCAGTACTTAAAGATATTTTTTAAATTTTCATCAAAGTTTAATTTTTTTTTTATATTAAGGTTGAAATAAATTTTCAGGTTTTGCAGAACTGAAAGTTCTTCATAAAAGTTTTGAAATTCCCAGACGAACTGTATATCTTGTGTTTTGAAGTATTTTTCTGAATTAAAGAACAGAGTTTTTAATAATGATGTTTTCCCACTTCCATTTGGACCTACTATAAAGTTTATTGTATTTTGTGGTATTTCAAACGATATGTTTTCAAAAATGCTCTTATCTTTGTATGATAATGACAAGTTTTTTACTTCAAGTATATTTTTATTCATTTTATTTTTTTACAGAAGGTGAGAAACATTGAGTGTGCTTGCATTTCATGGAATGGTCTACTATAGTTTGTGCGTATCAGCCATTTTCTAACCCAAGTTTCTATTGTTCTGAAATATGTAAATTTTTTTTGTGACAGTATTTCACGGCATTTTTTTACCTGTTCTATGTTTGGAACAGCAAAGATCAAATCTCCACTGTTTTTTAAAACAGTTTTACAAAAATCTGCATATATTTCAGGCTCAGGTAAATCTATAATAACTGCATCAAATTTATTTTCTTTGAAAAACAATGTGTTATGATTAGAAAGAATTAATAATATATCTTCATTTATACCATATTTTTGAATATTTTTTTGGGCGTTCGTTATATTATGATGATTTATATCTATTGATATAACTTTTTGAACGAAGTTTGATAAAAATATTGTTCCTGCTCCACTTCCTGTACCTATTTCTAATACTATTGAATTTTTGTTTAACGAGCTATATCCTAAGATAATAGATAGATCTTTTATTATAAAAGTGTTAGTTTTCCTGTTTATTTTAATGTTTACATCTTCATTTGTAGGATTTAAAACATAGTATTTTTTTTCTTTTGTTGTAAATAGAGTATCTCCATACTCAATTGGTTGAGTTATTTCAATTTTTCCTTTGTGGGTATGAATTGTTTTAGAGTTTCGGGTGATTAGTATTGATGATTCTTCAGAGTTCCAAAGGAGATATTTTTGCATATTATGAAGTTTTTATTGATAAGTAGTCATGATTCTGAACTATATATGTTTTCCCAAAGGTTTTAAAGGGTGGAAGTTTATTATCTTTCATTTCTGATATATTACATACTTCTGCTTGGATGAATTTTTTTGCTATATCAGTATGTATTTTTGAGCTTGCTGTTAATACATCAGTATTTAGTGGAACCAAATATTGTTTGACTTCTTTTTTGTTTCCTGTGTAGAATATTGTCCAATGCTTAAGGATTATTTTTATGATTGTTTCAATTATTTCTTTGATTTTTTCAGATATTTCTTTGTTTATGTTGTATAATTTTAGAAATTCTTGGGCTTCTTCATCTGGTAAATCTATTATTTCTGATATTACTGATAATGGATATTCTATGATTATATTATTTGTTTTCTCTGTATCTGAATCAAGCAATATGACGTTGCTTTTGATAGAGACCAAACTTAGTAATGTTATTATCTCCCTGTATCTGTAGTTTAACATTATAGAGTCTTGTATTGTCAGTTTAGGAAATTTTTCTACGTAACTTACTATTTCTTCTATTTTTGGTTTTAAGTTGGGATTTTTTAATATTGCTTTTGAATTAAGATAATTATTGATTATTTCAATATCCCTATTTTTGATTGTTTTTGTTTCTTGTTCTAATTCTTCATAGGAACTGAAAATGAAAATATTGAAATTGCTTGATACTAATTCTTTAATTGGTTCAGAGTTTTTGGTATAGAAAACAATGGTTTCATATGTTGTCTTTTGGGGATTGAATAATTGTATTAGCTTATTAAACTCTTCTGTTTCTATGTTTAGAGTAAGTGTGTTTATATTCTCTTTGTATTCTTTGTTGAGGTATTTAGATAGGATTTTAAAAAAATCTTTTCTGGGTGTGTATACAAAAGCATTTATCATATTTTATAAAATTCAATTATCATACTTTTTAAACCTTTTGTAATTATTATTAATTTAAGGAATTTTATCCAAATAACATGATTGCAAATGCTTTAGTCCAGTATTGTAAAGCTTTGCTGTATTCTTTGTTTTGGAAATATATGACTGCTATGTTAAAGTAGGCTGGCCAGAAGTAAGAGTTTATTTCTATTACTCTTTCCCATTCCATTATTGCCAGTTTATATTTTCCTTCAACGTAGTAGGCTTCCCCAAGGTTGTGATGCGCTTGCCAATGTTTTCTATTAAGTGTAGTTACTTTTTGCCAACTTTTTATTGCTGTTTCTATGTCTCCTAATTCAAAATAGCTTATGTTACCTATGTTCCAGTGGGCTTGCCAGAATTCCTGGTTGTATAGAACGGTTTTTTTCCAGTTTTCTAGAGCTAATTCTATATTTCCTTGTATGTAGTAGACATTGGCAATATTAAAATAGGCTTTCCAAAAAGATGGCTTTAAATTTACACACTTTAGCCAATAATCAACAGCAGTATATAAATCGGAATTGTTGAAGTATATGTTACCTAAGTAGTAGTAAACTTCTGCAAAATTTGGATTTATTTCTATACACTTGTTAAAATTTTCAAGTGCTTGATTGATGTCTCCTGTTTCTAAATAATACAGTGCCAAACTGTAGTAGGCCATTACAAAATTTGGATCCGCTTCTATTACTTTTTGCCAATAATGTAAAGCTTCGTCCAATCTATCTTGTGAAAAATAAGCGTTAGCTAAATTGTACATGGATTCTACAAGATTCGGGTTAATAACGAGAGATTTTTGCCAATTTTCTATTGCTTCTTCTGTAAACCCTCTTTTGTAGAGGGCATTTGCCAAGTTGTAATAACCTGCTGCGAATTTAGGATTTAACATTACCACTTTTCTATAATGATTAATGGATTTATCTATTTCTCCAATTCTGTAGAGAGCAGATGCCAAGTTGTAGTGTGCTACAAAATTTGCGGGGCTTAATTCTACTGCCTTGCTGTATTCCTTGAGTGCTTCTTCTAAATGTTGGACACCATCAAAGGCAGTTCCCAGGTTATTGTGAATAAGTGGGTTAAATGGGTCAAAATCCGCCGCCTTTTGCCACTCCAATATTGCAAGCTCAAGATTACCTTGTTTAAAATAATTTGTTCCCAATGTGTTATGCATGGTTGCTTTCGCAGGAGAAATGTTATATTTTTTACTTTCTTTCTTTATTGAGTATAGATTTTCAACTATTTCTCTGAAGTTATCTGGTCTGTTTTCTGGGTTTTTTGACAGACATTTATCTATTAAAGAGGAAAGCATTGGATTGATGTGAGAAATCATTTTGTTTAAACTTTTAGGAGTTTCTTTTACAATTGATTCAAGAGTTTCTGTTATGCTGTCCTTAGTAAATGGGTTTATTCCTGTTACGAAATAGTAGAAAAGTAATCCCCAAGAGAATATGTCCACCTTTTTGGTTATATTTTGAGGATTTGATATTTGTTCAGGTGCCCAAAATATGAGCTTCTCAGAAAATTGATTGCTTTGAAATAAGAAGTTGCTGTCTAAGTATCCAAAAGCAATGTTTGAAATTTTAATGTTTTCCGGCTTCTCTCCAAGTAATATGATGTTCTTGGGTTTTAAATCTTTATGAATTACGTTATATTCATGAATATATTGTAATACTTCTGCTATTTTTGTAAATAAATCAATGTATTTGTTTAGATCGCTTTCGGTTATATTCTTTTGAGGTTTGAAAACTTCTTCTATTCTTAATCCTTCTAACTTTTCTAATGACACAAAATATATTCCTTCTTGTTCCTGAATTTCATATATTTGAGCTATGTTTGGGTGTTTTATTTTGGTTGATAATTGGACTTCTTTAAAGAGACTATCTCTTTTTTGTTCGTCTTCTAATATAAATGGACTTAATATTCTGAGATAAACTTCCCTGTCAACTATTGGGTCAAAAGCTAGATAAATTTGTCCTAATGGGGTGCTGTCTATTTCTTCCTTTAGTTGATATCTACCTATTGTTGCTGCAAAAGTCATTTATTTGGCTTTTGGTAATTAAATTTTTGTAGTAATTGATTCTATAACCTCTTTTATTTTTTGGGCTTCCTCTTGACTAGCTTTTCTCAGTGGCGGCCTCAAATTATTGACATTGAATCCCAATAGAGTTAGGGCATATTTCACAGGAATCGGGTTAGTAGTTATGAACAACACCTTGAACAATTTATAAAGTGAATAATGAATATTTCTGCTTTCTTCAGGGTTGGTTTTAAAACTGGTTACCATTTTTTTGATCATATTTCCTGCTATATGTGAGCAAACCGATACTACACCTTTAGCTCCCAAAGAAAGCGCAGGTAAAGTTAATATATCATCACCAGAGTATATATTAAATGAGGGATTCAAAGATAATATTTCGGATATTTTGGTGATATCACTGTGTGATTGTTTTAAACCTATAATATTTTTTATTTTTGATAGTTCAACTATTGTGGTTACTTCCAAATCCACTCCTGTTCTTGAAGGAATATTATAAACTATGATGGGTCTTGAAGTTTTGGATGCTATGCTACTAAAATAATCATATAGTGCGTCCTGGGGAGGTCTATTGTAGTAAGGAGTAGTAACAAGGAATCCATCAACATCCGTTTTTTCCAACATTTCTAATTCCTTTAGTGACTTTTCTGTACTATTTGAAGATATGTTTGCAATAACTGGGAGTTTGGTAGTTTTTTTTGCAAATTCTGATATTTTAATTTTTTCTTCCAATGATAATGTTGGAGATTCTCCAGTTGTTCCAAATACCAGGATACTATCACTATGGTTTTCCAAGTGCAATAGTAGTTTTTCAAATTCTTTGAAATCTATTTCTAAATTTTCATTAAATGGAGTTATACTCGCTGTTATTACATTTCCGAAATTAACCATTTTATTTATCAACCCCCCAATATAAAATTTAGAAAATTCGTTGCAAATGAACCTCTACTTAAAAAAAATTCTATGTTAAGTTTATAATAACCTTCAAATAGCTCATCCTTTTCAAAATTATACTTATAAATCAATGGTTCCAAAAGTGGGTTTCTATTTTTTAAATCTTTTAATGATAGTTTTTGAAAATCCAATTGAACCAAAGGATAAACCAACTCTATCCTGTTTTCAAAATTGGAAAGCAAGTTGTGGAACTCTTCAGGAACATTAATTTCATATTTTTGAATAAAATAGTTCACATTTGAGTTTTTTATATAATCTGCCAATGATTTATTAAATTTATAAGAATAAAAAGCTTCCTTGAAAAGAGAGGTCCATTTATATGGAAACTCTTTCCATGTTTTCTTGAAATTGTTATTCTTTGAAAGAATTTTGAGAAATATTTTTTCTATATCCATGTATTGTGGCATTTTTATTTCCAGGGCTTTATGTATGTTGAATGATTGTCCGTTAAAAAGATCTTTCAGTATCTTTCTAACCTTTTTTACTTTATGATTTTCATTTTTACTATGGGCACATAAAAATAAGTATGTTGCTTCATAATACTTGGAATTTAAAAGGTAGTACCCAATAATATGATTTATGTATCTTTTCCCAAATCTTTGAATATCATAGTAATTTGGTATTTTAATTTCTCTGTTTATTATTTTTTTTATTTTTTCTTCTACTTCTATGATGTTACTTATTTTCCTTACTGTTATGTTGAATTTGTTTCCGATCATCCATGATGAATCTATTTCTTCCACATCAAATAAGTGGATCAACTCGAAATCTCTTGAATTAATGTGTTCTTCAAGAAAATTCAGTTTTGGAGTATATAATATTTGTTTTGTTATTGCATATTTATCTTTTTCTCCGAAAAAATGGAAATTTGATATTGGAACTTTAAGTATTTTTGATAATCTCATTATTACATTAAATAGAGAACAGTTATTTTTTTTTAGTAGAAAAACGGAATAATTTTTACCTTTGAGAGATTTTACTATGATCTTTTCTGATACTATGAAATCTTGCTCTTGATATTTAACTATTCCTTGTTTGTGGATTATCACTATACTGTGGACAAAGGTTTGTATTCATTATATGAAAATAGTTCATCATCTCGAAAGAAGATTTTTATTTCTCTTTGTGCATCCTGGACAGACTCACTAGCATGAATTAAATTATTTTGTATTGATAATCCAAAATCAAATCTTATTGTTCCTACTTCAGCTTTTTTACAATCAGTGTTTCCTACCATTTTTCTGACTTGTTCTACGACTTCTGGTCCTTCGAGAACCATTACAACTACAGGTAAAGATGTTATAAATTCTAATAATGAATTAAAGAAAGGTTTATTTATATGGGCTTCGTAGTGTTTATAAGCTAATTCTTTAGTTATCCATATCATCTTCATCCCAACTATTTTGAATCCTTTGTCTTCAAATCTTTGGATTATTCTTCCTATCAGTTTTCTTTGGACAGTATCTGGTTTCAAAATTATTAGTGTTCTTTCCATAACTACCTCCATAGATCTTTGTTATTAAGCCTTTATATTAATAAGGTTTTATTTTGTTTGTTTTTTCCCTTTAATTAAGATCAAAGATCTGTAGAAAAATAGTAAAATAATGATAAAAAAACATATCAAAGGAATGAATAAGAACATCTTTTCTGCACCAAATAAAATAAAAATCCCAAGAATAAGTAATTGTGTTGATAATCCCATATTTACTGTAATGTTTAAATATTTTTTATTCCAAAATAGATCCTTATATTCGTTTTTTTTGCTGATTATGTACTTTTCGATATTCTGTATAATTTTGTCTTGGTAACCTAGTAAAAAATCATAGATATATCTTAATATTTTTGCATTCTTTTCTATTTTTTCCCCTTCTTGGGAGCCTATGTTATCAATACCCTTACATAGTTTTTCAAAATTGTAGTCGTATGACAGGACAACTGTTAGAATATAGAAGCTCAATATCGAAAAAATAAGCTCTCCGTGTTTAATTCCAATTGCTATAAATATTGATAAGTTACCTATATAATCCATTAGTGTATCAAAATATCTTCCAAAAGAAGATTCAAGATTTTTATACCTTGCCAATTGACCATCTAAGTTATCCAAAACCGTTTTTAATTGCAGAAATAAAAAAATTATTAAGTTAAGTATAAAACTATTTGAAATCAAAATAAGTAATGAACAACAAAAAATGATAGTTGTATGTATTACTACAATCATTTCAGGTTTTATATTTTTATCTTTTATTTTTAGAAGAATTATGTGTGCTAACGGCCTAAAGATTTGAATATTAACTATCTCTTCACAAAGCCTAATTTTAACTGACTTTTTGAAAATTGGATCACTTTCATACAGTTTTAGCATTTTTATATAAATAAAATAGAAATCTTTAAATCAGTTTTTTGGAAATCGCTATACATATTGCACTTAGGGTTTTTGAGTCCTTAATTTCATTGTTTGAAACTATCTTAAAAAATTCTTCTTTAGAAAAGAATTTTATTTCCTCTATTTCATTTTTATCAAGCGGCTTTAAATTAACCGTATCTTGTAGATTTGTAAAAAATATATGGATTATTTCATTTGAAAAGCCAGGTGTTGTGTATATTTTACCCAAGTAAATTAGGTCGGTTTCATTGAGCTTTATTCCAGTTTCTTCAAATACCTCTCTTATTACCGTGCTCAAAGGATTGGGATCATTTTTATCTATTTTACCAGCTGGTATCTCCCAAGTATATTCCATTAATGCTTTTCTGTATTGTTTTACTAATAATATTTGGTTTTTGTGACATACTATACAAGCACTTGCTCCAGGATGTTCTACTAACTCATATCCATCATCTATTTTTAATTTTAGTAAGTTCCCATCAAATATATACATACTTAAATTCCTCCTTAATTGTATTTACAATATATTTATTCTTCCTAAAACATATACTTTCTTGTTAATTAAAGATTTTTTAGTTAAGTATTGTGTTGATGATTTTTTTGTTAACAAATTTTTAAAGAAAAATTGTTAGGTTTTTTATTTATTTCTGTTAAACTAATAAAATGGGAGAACAATTCATGAGGTGATTGAGTGAGTAAAGTTGATTCAAAGACGTTATTTAACTTATACATAAAGTCAAATAACAATTCCTATATTTTACCAAGTGAAATTTCTCAGAAATTTGATGAAACCATTAGCACTATAAACAGGATTGATTATCTTAATTCCTCAACTTATTATAATAACCTTTTAGCAACTTTTTCTCAATATCTAATACCAGATTTTGAATATTTACTTACTGTTGGGCTATATTCTTCTTTGATTTCTACGGGAAATTTGGTATTTAGTGAAAGCTATATAAAGAATATTATTGAATTAATGTCTAAAAAAGGTGATCCTCTGAAAGACATCATTTTTCCTTCAAATAACCTTGGAAACATTAATAAACTTCTTAATAACTATTCTAGTCCTATTCCAACAAAGGTGTTTGAATTTTTGGGTGATAATTTTGTTGGTCAATCTGGTTGGGTAGCTAAACCTGAAAAGTTACCAGATCAAATGAAATTAATTGAACTTTATATGAAAGCCAGAAATTTGCTGCTTGTTCTTGAAAAAAACGTCTATGTTGATGCTTTTTTACAAAGAGAACTACAGAATTTTTTGAATGATTTTTCTAACAGTTTGGATAACTTCTCCGAAATAAAAAAATTCGTTGAAAATTTTAAACAAAATGATTTACTGCTTAATGATATAAACGTTTGGAAAAAGATAATTGGTTCCATAGCTGGTTCTTTGGGAACAATTAATGAATTTATAAAGCCTTACTCCATTAAATCTGACCAAGAATTGAATCAAATTTTAAACGTTATGAATTACCTCAATTTATCTGCTAAAGATCCAAGTCAATTTTATATGGTAATTCTAAGTATTGGAAATGATAAATTCAAAAATTTGATTGATGATTTAATGATAATGGGATCACAGTTAAACCTAAATAATCCTGATCTAATTAAAAGTATATCAAAAGATCTATACTCCACTTTTGTTGGGATTCTTGCAACACATTTCAAAAAAGCAATAAGAACAGGAGATCTGAAATATGGTGATT
>JANXBF010000046.1 GCA_025057615.1 Candidatus Calescibacterium sp.
GAGGGTGGTTGTTATTGAGGATGGACCAACATTAACACATGGAGATATGTCATTTGGTGCTGGATATCTTATAGCTAAAAAGTATGGTTGTCAAATTGTTAGTCCTTATCCTTATGCTGTTGGTTCTGTTAAAAAAACTTATGAAAAGTATACCCAGGTTCGGGAAGTTTTGCCTGCTATGGGATATTTCCCTGAGCAGATAAAGGAACTTGAAGAAACAATTAATAAAATAGAAGCTGACTGTGTTATTATTGCTACTCCTTTTGATATAACTAAACTTATGAGTATAAATAAGCCCACTGTTTTTGTGGAGTATTATCTTGAGGAAGAGAATGTAAAACTTGAAGATCTGATTAGGGAACGTCTAAAGGTTAAAATTTAGAAATGGATAATGTTGAAACATTAGATTTGAAACCAATATTCAGTTGTTTAGATTTTATAGAAAGTAGGTTAGTTGAACAGGAATTGATAGGCTTAATAACATTTGAGTTGACTTCTGCTGGTTCGATAAAAGAGAAGTATGGTACTGATTTTTATCAAAAACTTTTTAAAAATATTTGTGAATTTTTATTAAGTTTAAAAGGTAAAATTTTTAGGCAGGAAGATTTGGTACTAATTAATGATTATCGTGATGATCAAATAATATTACTATTGATTTCTAAACCAAGATATAAGAAATCTTTGGATATATACAACTTAAAAATAGCTGCTATTAGAATAATTTCCGAAATAAAAACAAACATCATTAAAGAAAGTATAGAATTCGAGAAAATTAAAAATATAATTGACAATATATCATACGGATATGCTTTGATTAGATATGATAAGAATAAAAATATAAGAAGTATAATTTTTGATTCTTTTTCTGAGGCTTATTTGAGACAGAAGTTTGATGAAATAAGTGAAAAAATTATTTCAATGGTTTCTCATGAGTTAAGAACACCTCTTACTTCAATAAGAGGTTTTGCAGAAACAATATTGCAAGAGGATCTTTCAAAAGAAGAAATCATGAAATTTGCTCATATAATATATAATGAATCCAATAGGTTGAATAATCTGGTGAATGCTATATTGGATATATCTAGGATTGAGGCTGCAAAAGTTCATTTCAAAAGAAAAAAGTTTGATATCAAAGATATAGTTGAAAATGTTTTGGAATTGGTATATCCTCGTATTAAATCTTCTGACTTAAGTATAAATAGGGAATATAGTGATGATGAGGAGTATATAGTTTTTGCTGATGAAGAGAAAGTTGAGCAGATTCTTCTAAATTTAATAGACAATGCCATAAAGTACACTCCATTTGGTGGAGAAATAACCATAGGTATTAGCAAACAAGATTCGGAAATTCTTGTTAGTATTTCTGACACGGGTATAGGGATTCCTGACAAGGAAAAGCCGCATATATTTGAAAAATTTTTCAGAACTTCTATATCAATGTCTGTTGCTCAGGGAACAGGTTTGGGATTAGTTATAGTTAAATACCTAGTTGAAACACTTGGTGGCAGGATATGGTTTGAAAGTCAGTTATCAGTGGGAACAACGTTTTATTTCACTTTACCATCTGATGAATCACGATAGCACAGTAGATTTTTTTAAAGATATAAGGATTTCGAGTTTTCAGAAGTACCAGCTTGCTTTTAAGTACATTTTTGATAGAGTTTTTGCTCTGGTTTTACTTATTATTTTGTTACCTGTTTTTTTAATAATATCTGTATGTATTTATTTGGATGATGGTTGGCCTATTTTTTTTATTCAGTTGAGAGTGGGTTTACATGGTAGGCCATTTAAGATGTTAAAGTTTAGGACGTTTAAAATTTTGCAACAAGATGGGAGTATACATACCTATAAGGGTGACCCTAGGATTACAAGAGTGGGAAGGTTTTTAAGGGAGACTTCTTTGGATGAACTCCCTCAATTGATAAATATTATTTTAGGGCATATGAGTTTTATTGGTCCAAGACCAAATCTTCCGGAACAGTATCAGCAGTTAAATGATATACAGAAAAAAAGGACTCTTGTTAAACCAGGTATAACTGGATTAGCTCAAATAAATGGTAGAAATACTATTCCCTGGGAGCAGAGAATTATTTACGACTTAACATATATAAAAAACTACTCTCTTTTACTTGATGTGTATATAATTATAAGAACAATATTTGTAGTTATTAAGCGAGAGGGTGTTTGGGAAAAAAAATAATCCCTCTTTATAAAGAGGGATTATTTTTTCTTTGATATTAGTCAATATTATTAGTGATATGGGTCATAGCTATACGTTCCATCAGGACCACTGTATTCGTAATAATTACCTCCGCCTCCACCTTCATATTCATCTACATAGTCACTGTAATCAGGGCTGCTATAATCTTTTTTACTATGGTTACCCCAACTATCTACATTTTCCCCCTTTTGTGGGTAATCAGGCATCTTTTTTGAGTTTAATTTTGAAGCGTAAAAATTTAATCCTTCTACTCTCATTTTCTTTTACCTCCTTTTTGTTTACTGTTATTTACTTTTTATAATCATAAAATCAATATAGATTAAGTATTTTGTAAAAAAAATGTAAATTTTGAATATTATAACTATTTTATCTTTAATTTTTATTGATACCTTATTATTTTTGCAATTTGAAAGATTTTATTAATCTATGTTTGTTTTTAAGATTTCTGTTGATATATGGTGATTAATTTATTGAATCTATTTTAAAAATGAATCTGTTATCTTTTAGTGTTGTGGAAATTTTTGAGGTGATATATTTTAAATATGCAGATATATTTTAAGTACATACTTTTGAGTAATATTTAGTTTAGCTAGTAATTCCTGATGAATAGCAACAATTTTTTCATAGTTTAGGTATTTATTGGGTTACTGTTTAGGGAGAGTTTATTTAATGGGTTGTCCTTTATCAACTTTGAACTCAAAAATGTAGATGGTGTTTTGGCATAGGACTTTTAAGTCAATATTACCAGTGGGAGAGGTGTTTTCTGCAATGACATTGAGACCTCGAGAAACAAGGAAAACATAGAATATGGAGGAGCAAAAAGATTCATATTGAGAAGTGTGAGTATAGTGTTAGAAAGGGATTGGAACAAAAGGGTTGTTAAAAAAACAGGGTAACTGTTCAATTTGGGATTTATAAGAAATGTCTTTGAATTGTTTTATAATTAAATGAGATTGAGAGTCGAACAGGAAAGATTTTTCAATATCAAAAAGACAAAGTAATTGTTCAGTGGAGTAGGTTTTTGCGAGAATCAGTTCTAATTCCTTATCCTATAAGATATCCAAATGTTTGTATTAGCTTGTTATGAGTATAGCTACAGACTGTGGAGTGCTCTTTGTTAAGATAAATATCATTGAGTTGATTAAGTCCACTAAGGAGGTAAAATTTTGCAAATTTGAAGATACCTGTAATGAAAACTAATTTGAGATACTTATTAAAAAGGATTTAATGGTTTGATAGAAACCTTTAAGGATTTTTCTGAGCTTTGTAGCAGTATCAGGATTTTCAATATTGTCAAGTATAGGTTTGTCATACTCATCAACAATTAAAACTACTTGTTTGTTGAGTTCAGATAAATTTTTTCGGATGGGCTTTCTGAATCTTCTGAAGAATAGATCTTCGGTAAGTTTTATTTCAAGAATTTGGGGGTAGTAGTTATGGATAACTTGGAAATTTTGTTGCCAATCTCAGTTTCGCTCAAAAAATTCCTGTGAAAAGTTCTTTTTTGATTCAAAGACACACCTAATAGTGTCTAGAAAGAAGGGTTTACTGAATCTACGAGGTCTGGAAAGAAAGTAGTATTTTCCCGGTCAAAGAGTTTTTTAGCAAAATGGGTTTTGCTGACATAATAATAATCGCCAGCTTCTTTTTTCTTCAAGTGAACTTATTCCAGTAGGGAGTTTTTTTATCCAATAATGATGAATTATATGGATAATGATGGATTATGTGGATAAAGAATAAAAACCTTTTGGTGAATAAGATGTTGTAAAAGAAGTTATCTAGAGGATTGATATTTTTGAGTATTTGTCTAAGTGAATTATACTTAAGATAGGTTTTGATATGAAGTAAGCTAGAATAATTATCTTTTTTATGTGAATGAATATAAAATAGAAAGTTGAGAAGGCAATTAAGGAATTGTTTTTGTTTAGTTAATAAAAATTTTTACAGCAATCTATAAAAACAAAGAGTAATAACTTTAAAGTATGGAGGATCAGTTATTTATTAAGAAGTAATTATCTATGTGAGGAGTAATCCTGCAATGGTAATGAAAATAGAAGTTGTAGTGAAAGATAAAGAAGGAAATATAGTTTTTAGTGAATATTTTTTAGTTAAACAAAAGTCTGATATATTATATATTTCTTCGATTGTTTCTGATAAAATTGTTGAATTAGAACGGAAATATCCTTACCCTGAATATACTGTTGAACAGTATTTATCTTGGGTTAAAGACAGTGTATAATCCCTAAAAATAATTTACATTTGTTCCTGTATGCTTAGAGTGGAATTAGGAGTGGATTAAAAATCCTTGGAAAAGTGTAAGTTTAACTTATAGGGATCCAATTTATTGGGAAGAATTTATTAATTAAGGAAAAAGGGAATGATTTAGGGAGATAAAGAGCTACATATGATATTTACGTGAGTAATTATGAAAAGAATAAAGGGGGGGTAGAATGAAAAAATTGTTTGATTTTGTTGAATCAAGTGCTTCTAAATTTGCGAATAAAACAGCTATTATTTACAAGGATCAAAGATGGACTTTTGGTGAGCTTAAGGATATAGTTCTTTCTATAGCACGTGGGCTTTTGTTCAGAACTAAAATAGAACCCCAAGATAGGGTAGTTCTTATGCTTCCTAATATTCCTCATTTTGCTTTTTTTTACTATGCGGTTAATTTATTAGGTGGTGTTGTAGTTCCATTAAATCCACTTCTTAAGGAGAACGAAATTTCATATATTCTGTCTAATTGTAATCCCAAGCTTGTTGTTACGATGAAATCAGATTTTGATATGTTTTTTAAGATTATGAATAGGGGTATTATAATTGTTGATGAAGACAGAGATGATTTGCCAGATGGTGTCTGGAACTTGAGACAGGTAATAATAAATGAGGGTAATATAAACACTTTTGATAGTGATCCGGCTGTGTTAATGTATACTTCTGGGACAACAGGTTTTCCAAAGGGAGCTATGCTGAGTAACAACAACATAATTTCTAATGTTATTGGAGTCGAACAGGTTTTGGATTTATCAATATCAGATGTATTTGTTGCAGTTTTACCATTATTCCATTCGTTTGGTCAGACATCTTGTTTAAATTTACCTTTTTATTTGGGTTGTGGAGTTGTATTTGTTGATAGATTCATGCCCCAGGGATTTATTGATGTGATTGTGAAAAATGAAGTAACTTTATTACCTGCTGTCCCTAGCATATATTCTGCTTTGCTACAATATCCTTTAAATTTTGAACATAAGTTAAGGTATTCTGTTTCTGGTGGTGCTCCATTAGCTGAGAATATTGAGTTAGAGTTTGAGAAGAGATTTGGATGCAAAATTTTACAAGGTTACGGATTAACCGAATGTTCTCCGATAGTTAGTGTTAATCCTCCATTTGATGACAGGACGGGATCCGTTGGTAAACCATTGCCCAATGTTAGTGTTAGAGTTTTAACTGATGATGGGCATATTTCAGAAAATGGGATCGGTGAGTTACTTGTAAGTGGTCCAAATGTTATGATGGGATACTATGGCATGGATTCAAAAGATTTTTTTGTCGATGGATACTTTTGTACTGGTGATATAGTGAAGATAGATAATGAGGGATATTTGTATATACTTGACAGAAAGAAGGATCTAATAATAGTTGGGGGGTTGAATGTTTATCCTTCGGAGGTTGAAAAAGTAATTTTAGGTTATCCTGGTGTACTGGAGTGTGCTGTAGTAGGGAAAAAAGATAGGGAGCGAGGTGAAGTACCAGTTGCTTTTGTTGTAACAAAGGAAGAAATCGACATAAGAGATTTAATGTCTTTTCTTAGAAAGAATTTAGCAAGTTATAAAGTTCCCAAAGAAATAGTCTTTAAAGACCAGTTACCTAAATCTAATACTGGTAAGGTGTTGAAAAAGAATTTACAAATGGAACTTGTTTAGTATGTTTTGTATAGATCTACATGATGTATTTAGAGGGGGGAAAACATATGATAAAATTTATTATAAAAATGTCAATTTGCTTACTATTATTGTTTAAGCTTATTTTTGCTTGGTCAGATTTTTCTTTTTTCAATTTGTCTATTTCTGTCAAAGAAAAGCCTTTTTCATTTTCTGATTATTTAATTATTCCTACTTCTGACTATGAGTTAGCTGTAGTTAATAGTAGTTTTCAGATTGAAAGAGTATTTAACATACCAAAATATAGATTTATTAAAAATTATGGTGATTATTTGGGGATATATGGTTATAGTAACAATGGTTACATAACATCAACTATAATATATTCCAATCTTAATATTGAAAATTTTAATTCGGATGTTGTTGATGAATTAAAAGGAAAGAAGGAAGTTATTTTTATTGATAAAGACATAATTTTTGATGGTTCTTATGTAGTAGATACAAAGAGGGGTATTAAAGTTAATATCCCTTTTGGTTTTAGATTTATAAAGTCTGATGGTAGTTTTCTATTTGTTGTTGATACTTTTGACAAATTGAATGTTTTGGATTTTAGTGGAAATTTGGTTGGTAAATATAATTTAGGTAATAGTGTGAGTGGGGTAGTAATGTTGGATGATAATAATTTTGCAATTTGTTCAATAAAGGGACTATATATTATAAGTAAGCCTGATTTTATTGTTAGGAAAAAGTATGATTTTTCCAGAACCCCAATGGGATTGTATTATGATTATCCATTTGTTGTTTTTTCAACCATTGAAAAGTTGTACGTTTATAATTATCTATCGGGTAGCTTTATGGCAGCTCCGTATTATAAAGTATTAGCTAACCAATTTTATAGTGATTATGATGAATACGTGTGGATTGATGGTAAGAGTATTAATATAGCTACTTTGGAGTCTTATGCAAGAGAAAGTGACTCAAAATTAGTTTATTTTGATTTTTGTATTTTTAACAATAAAGTGTATGCTGTAGTTTCCAGAGAAAAGAACTTTTCAGTTGATTATTATTATTATGATAATAAATCAAGGAAAAGGAGTAGTATAAATAGGAATTTTTACTATTATGTTAATGAACTTATAGTATTAGATCCACGCACAGGTGCTTTTTCTAATAGAATTTTGGATATGTATAGATCGAGATATAGTTATGATTACAAGGGCGTTTATAATTATAGATGTTATCTTGTTCCCTGGAAAAATCAGCTGTTATTAGTAAAGAGTTATAGGGATTACACATCTTTTTATTACATTAATTTTTAATTTTTGGAAATAATTTTATAGAAATGTGTTGATGATTTACCCCAACTATAGTGGTATTTTTTTGAAAAAATTTTGAAAATGGTTTTTTCTTGTGTTTCTAAACTTTCTTTTAGTTTTTTTGGTATTTCTTTTGATATAGTTATCATAAAACTTTGATTTGTTTTTTTAAAGATTTTTTCTATTATTTCTTCGAAAAATTGTTTTTCAAAAGCTGTGGAGGCTATAAAAAAAATTATTTTGTCTGTATTTAATTTTTCTAATTCTTTATCTAAGAATTCTTGAATATCCATTTTTATGAAGCTGATGTTAATATTTGTTACAGAATTCAGTATTTTCTTTATTTTATTACTTTTATTTATAAATGTTTGTATATTTTCTACTCCTATTGAATCCATATTGAACATTATGCTTACTGTAAATATTGTTTTTCCTGTTCCACATCCTAGATCGATAAAGGTATAATTTTTTATGTCCATTCTCTCACTGAGATCCTTAATAATATTAAAGATTGTTATATATGGTGTTTCTCCATATGTATAGTTTTCTGGTTTCGGTATTTTGTACTTTTTTATCTCCAGAGGTATAACCCATCTTGGTGGTAGGAAGATATACTCATAAAAAATTAGTACTTTAACTATTAGAAGTTTAATGTATTTAGTAAAATATCTTAATATTAACAAAAAATCTGAAATAGATATTAAAAAGTTATAAGAGTAGTACCATAATCCGATTATGAAAAGGTGAATAAAATTGATTATTATTTTCATGATGTTGTTTAAATTATTTTCTAATGTTTATTTTATTCTCCTTAGAAATTTTAGCTTTATTTTTAGTAAAGATAAAGTATTTAAGTAATATTTCTGAGGAAAATAGTAGTCACCTTGGATTATGGATAATGACACTGTTGGTAAAAGTTTTTTCAAAATTGGGGTGTTTATTGAAGTAAGGATTGCAACGATACTGATTGGCCAGGATTCTTTGTAGGATATAACAAACTGGGAATGGTAAATTAGTTCGTAAAATACTTCTAAAAGCTTTGTTTGGGATATTTGGGGGATTATTATTTTTGGGATTATTATAGTGTGATTTTCTAGAATAGAATCTTGAATCCTAATTTTACTGTTCTTTCCTCAGGGTTAGAATTATATTGACCTTCTATATAAAATTTTGACGGTTTATTGTAGATTTTTGTTTCTAATTCTAATGATGATCCATTTTGATTTTCATTTTTTTCTTCACCCAAAGCTTTACTAAGATTTTGTATTAATTCTCCACCGTATTTATGTATTTTTCCGTTTAATTCCGAGTTTATTCTTTGTACAAATTCTTCAGGTTTAATATTTCTGCTATCTACTGAGCTTATGTTCATCTGGTTCACTTTTTTGTTGTAAACGTGCGAGAAATTGATAGAATTAGTATTAATATTATTATCCATTTTTTCCACCTCCTAATCTGATTATAACAAAATTTGTTAAAAATTTTTTAATCATGAAAAAATTTAACATTCTTTTTACAATTATCAAATAGAGAATAAGAGATTTAAATTTGATCTATCTATAGTTTTACCTTTGTTGAGTTTGTAGAGTTTGAACCCAAAAATATATGTAGTGTTTTGATGTAAAACAATTAAGTCAATGTTACCAGTGAAAGAGGTATCTTCAGCAATGATATTGAGACCATTAGAAACAAGGAAAACATAAAAAAACTTATATGTCTTTCCAGGGGAAATATTTTTTCTAGTTAAGGGATATAAAACTGTTTTTGGTTTAGAATTTTGATGAGGAAGCAGGGTGTTCCAGTTTCAAACCAGTAAGCTAGAAATTGTCGTTCTTGTAAGTATAGGAGGATGTCAAGAGGATTGTAGTTCTTGTTGTGTATATCCACAGATAATGGAGAGGTTTTTTGAAAGAGAGATGTTTCTCAATTGGTTAAGTCCACTGAAGAGAGAGACTTTAGCAAATTTGGAGATACCAATAATAAAAACGAATTTGAGATACTTGTGAAGAGTTTTAAAGGTTTAATAAAACCCTTTGAAAGTTTCTCTGATTTGTGAAGCTAATTGAGTGTTTTCAATATAAAATTCAGCCCAGTAGTTTTGAAGAGATTGGATGAATTCTTCCAAATCTGAGGGATTTT
>JANXBF010000047.1 GCA_025057615.1 Candidatus Calescibacterium sp.
GGAAAAGAATAGCAAAATGTATGAAAACATGATACTACGAGATCATAAGTTAACTTTTGATGAGAAGTTTTCTGCTCCAATAAACGTTTACTTTGACGGGTCAAAGAGTAAACTTGGAATTTTCTATCTTTATGATGATAGTGTTTTACAATTGGTGAATTAATTTTTCGTTTTTACAGTAATTCTTAATAGTTCTTAATATGATTTAAATTAGTGGTATTATAAATTCTGAGGGTGGTGTTGTTGTAGTTATGTAGAGTTTTTCTTTTGCTCGGGATAGTGCAACATAGAGTAGTCTTCTTTCTTCTTCTTTTTCTTGATCTTTTGTTTTGAAATGTGGTATTATTCCCTGTTTGACACGGCAAACAAAAACTACATCAAATTCCAGTCCTTTAGAAGCATGCATAGTCATTATCAAGACTCTGTTTTTATTTTCAATTTTTTGTTCATTATTCATTTTTATTAGGGTAATATAGTTTAGGAAGGATTCGACATCGTTTTTTTGATTATTTTGGCAAAATTTTTCTACAAATTGTTCAAATATTTTCAGGATACCATTTGATTCTGGTTTTTCTTGATATTTTGTTATTTGGTGGATAATGTTATGGACTGGTTCGTTTGATTTTTTTGCCAATTCTTGTATTTCTTCATATATTTCATAATTTTCTTTTTCGAGTATGTCTATTACATTTTTTTCTTCTATTTGTTGAGTTATTTTTTTCATTTGAGAATTTTTTATTTTGAAGCAGTTTTTTAAGATTCTTATCAAATTTATATCATCTTTGGGATTGTTTATAACTTTAAGGAATGATATTACATTTTTTATTTCTTTTCTTTCAAAAAAGTCGTATCCACTTATAAATTTTGCATTTACTCCTTTTTTAAGAAGATTTTTCTCAAATTCCTTGCATATTTCGTTAGTTCTACATAGTATTACAATGGATTTATCTTTTTTGGGTAGTATATTTTGGGATATGTATTCGTATTCATCATCTTCTTCTTTGAACATTTTGATTTCCACTGTTCCTGGTATTTTCTTTATAGGTTTAATTATTTTGGAGAATCTATTTACGTTATATGATATAAGTTTTGAGTATACATCAATAATTTTTGCTCCAGATCGATAATTATATTGAAGATTAATTATTTTGGTATTTTCATAGTATTTAGGGAAATCAAGCATAATTCTGACATCTGAGTTTCTAAATCCATATATACTCTGGTCATCATCCCCTACGACAAATATGTTTTTATTTTTTTCTGTTAGATGTAGTAGAAATTCAAATTGTGTTATGTTTATGTCTTGATATTCATCAACGATGATATATTCAAATTTGGAGGCAATTTTTTCTTTTATATCTTTTTTTTCTGTAAGGATGTTATTAATACAAAGGATTATATCATCAAAATCAAGACTGTTGATTTTTTTTAAAAAGTAGTTGTATTCAAATATAAGTTCTGAAATTTGAGGATTTATGTTGATTTTCTTTTTGTTTTTTATGGCTGAGATTGAGTTAGATATTATGAAGGGACTTATTTTCTCTTTATTTCTAAAAGTTTTAGAGCTGTTTATTATGTTTTTTATTATTTCTATTTTGTCTTCTTCGTCTATTATGTTTATTTTATTTTCGAGTTTGTATTGAGTGGTTTGTATAGGTATGATTTCTTTGAGTATTTTTATAATTACTGAATGGAAAGTTCCGATATATGGTATGGTTGTGTCTATATAATTTTTAATTCTTTTGTGCATTTCTTCTGCAGCTTTGTTTGTGAAAGTCAGTATTAGCAGGTTTTGTGGGTTTATATTTTTTTGTTTTATGAGGAATATTGTTTTATGAGTTATGACAGTTGTTTTTCCTGTTCCTGGCCCGGCGAGTATCAATTGGGGT
The DNA here is from genome assembly GCA_025057615.1 of Candidatus Calescibacterium sp. Taxonomy (GTDB): domain Bacteria; phylum DRYD01; class DRYD01; order DRYD01; family DRYD01; genus DRYD01. The sequence continues at coordinate 1,890 of JANXBF010000047.1, forward strand.
CCGTTGTTTGTTTCTACTGCCTCTCTTTGAAAATCATTCAGTTCTATTGATAAGTTGAAATCATCTTTTTTTTCCAGGTTTTTCTTTTCAAATAGGCCTGTTTTAAATACCTTCAGTTTCATCAAAAATTTATTTAATTTAGTTGAATTTTATATATTTAATACTATTTTTTTATTGTTTTTACCTTTGTTTTTATATTTTTAAATTATATTGTATATTAAAAGGGTTATTATTTATGGCTGAAGAAGAATATAAATATGGAGGCTACGGTTTTGGAATTGGTTAATTTGTATATAAAGATAGGTGGTTTACCGTTAGTTTTTTTGATAATATTTATTGAAACTGGTATATTTTTAGGTTTTTTTTTGCCGGGTGATTCTTTGCTTTTTGCCTTGGGTATAATAGCCGCTGCCAAGATTATTGATTTGAATCTTACTTTGGTAGGCTGCACAGTAGCTGCTATTTTGGGTAATTATTTTGCTTATTTTGCTGGTTATTTTTTGGCTGATAAAGTTTTGGCAAATTTATTGAATAAGTATTCGGATCATATTAAGAAGACTCAGGAATTCTATTCCAAATACGGTTCATTTGCTATTATTTATGCAAGATTTATTCCTTTCTTCAGGGGTTTTGTGCCATTTCTTGCAGGTATGGTAAAAATGAATTTTATTACTTATAGTATTTATAACGTTGTTAGTGCTTTTATTTGGGTTTTTAGCCTCACCTTATTGGGTTACTTTCTGGGTATATCTATCCCAAATATAGAAAAATATGTTCATGTAATTATATTGGTTATAATTTTAGTTTCGCTTTTGCCTATTTTCTATAAAACTTTAAAAGCCAAGGTGGAAAAGACGTAGAATGATTAATGGGCTGTTAGCTCAGTTGGTAGAGCATTGGACTCTTAATCCAGAGGTCGCAGGTTCGAATCCTGCACAGCCCATATAAATTAGTGGAATCAATAGAAAAAGATAAAATTTATAAGATAAAAGAAATAGTAAGGGATAAACCATCTTATATGAACTACGGATTGATAGAGGATACTCTTCTGAGAGTTATTGATAAATCCTCAGATAACAAAAATTTTTATTTAGAAGTTATTGGTTTTAATAGGAAGATAGCTATTTCTGTGGAATTTTTGCAAGACATTGTTCTGGAGGAAGTTTCTGGTGATCAAAAGGGTTAACATGGAGAAAAAAACTGAAGTTCCAAAAGGTTGTCAAGAATGTGAATTAGGAAGTATTCAAAAGACTGTAACTGAACTGAAGAAAAATTTAAGAAGGACAAAGAGATTAAGGGTTGCTCTTGTTGGTCAGCCAAATAGTGGCAAGAGTACATTTTTCAACTCTCTTTCAAACTACAAGGTCAACACTGCTAATTATTATGGTACTACCGTTGAGTATCACTTAACAACCATATTCATAAAGAATTATGAAATAGAGTTGATTGATTTACCGGGAATATACTCTCTAAATTACTCTGATTTGGCAGAAAAGGTTAGCTTTGAGATATTAACAAATGTAAGGGATGAGTTCAAAATTGATGGTATAATTCAGGTTGTTGAGACCAGTTCTTTACCACATGCTTTGCTTTTGACTCTGGATCTTTTGACTTTGGATATTCCTATGGTTATTGCTCTTAATATGTTTGATGAAGCAAGAATAAGAGGAGTCAACGTTGATATTCAGTTGTTACAAGATTTTATTAATGTTCCGGTTATACCAACGGTTTCAATAAAAGGAGAAAATACTCTAAAATGTGTTTTAAAATTAATAGAGGTTATAGAAAATACTTCTCTTATAAATGATGAAGATTCTGTTATTAGCAATTATTCTTTCAATATTAAAAATGGTAGTTTATTTTATCGTGCTTCTTTTAGTAAAGAGGAATTACGGGATGTGATAAACTCTTATAAAAGATTATGGAAGAGTATGGTCAAAGATATTTTTGATAGTACGAATTGTCATTTTGAAAATTGTAAATTGGTACCAGCTTGTTTGATGAACATAGAAAAATATGCTCCAAACATGAAATCTTTAGCCAATGTTAGGGATGAAATATTGAAATTGAAGAGTAATATAATAATGTCTATTTCTTCGCTTGTTTTCAGTGTTCAAAAGCCTTCTCCCACTTTTGAGGATTTGATAGACAGATTTGTTTTGAATCGTTTTTGGGGTTATTTAATATTGATTTTGGTGATGTTTTTTACTTTTTATGTTGCTTACTTTTTAGGTAATATCATTGCTGACAAGATAGATTCTGTTGTTGATCCGCTTTCTGCAAAAGTGGATGATTTATTTAAAGATTATGGTATTTTAAATCCGCTCATTATTGGTTTTAAAGAGGGTTTTCTTGGAGGTATTGGCATAGTTATACCTTACCTGATTCCCTTTTTGTTTTTTATCAGTTTATTAGAGGATAGTGGTTATATTCCGAGGATGATGTATCTAATGGATGGTTTTTTAAAGCCTTTGGGTATATCAGGAAGGAGTGTTTTGAGTTTTGTTTTGGGTTTGGGATGTAACGTTAGTGCCATAATGAGTTTAAGAGGATTAACTAAGTATAGTGAAAGGATTTTTGCTGGTATGGTTATACCTTTTGTTCCTTGTTCTGCTAGGACAGTTGTTGTAATGGCTTTGGTAACTGGGACTCTTGGTGTATGGTGGGGTTTGTCTCTATATTTATTGAGTTTTCTTATTATTGTTACTGTCTTATTATTGATTAATAAACTTTCAAAGTTTAATCATTTATATTTTATGGTTCATATACCACCTTATAGGGTTCCATCATTAAAATCTATATTTTCTAAGATTTGGTTAAGGTTTAAAACTTTTGTTTTCACAGCATGGCCTGTCCTGATACTGGGGACTATTGTTTTGAGTTATCTTTCTTATTTTCAGTTAGATAGAAGTATTAATAATGTTTTTTCATTTTTGACAGTAGGATTGTTAGGTTTACCCCAGGAGACAGGTATCCCACTAATTTTCGGGGTTTTGGCAAAGGAATATGCTTTGGTTATGTTGTACTCTGCTTTAAATACTGATAATATAAAAATGGTAATGACAAATCTTCAAATATTTGTTTTTTCTGTCTTTATTATGTTGTATACTCCTTGTATATCCACTATTGCTACTCAGGTTAAAGAAATAGGGTGGAAGTATACAGTTATATCTATTATACTTTCGGTTTCCACTGCTATAATTGTATCCTTTATTATTAGTAAATTACTTTATTTTATGAGTTAACTCTATGATAGTATTTTTTAGGAAAGGAAGTTTTAAAATTTTAGTTTTTATATTTTTGTTGCTATTTATAGCATCTTCAAAGAATTTAGTAACTTTTAGTATTAATCCACTTATGGGATTTTACAAGGATTTGGTAGGAAATGGTAAAAACAAGTGGGAATATAACGTTTTGTTAGGTTCTAGTTTTGATCATCATCATTTTGATATAAGACCTGGTGATATTAAGAAAATAAAGGATTCAAAATTTCTGGTATTTATTGGAACATTGGAACTTGAAAGGGAAGTAATGAAAATGGTAAAAAATAAAGAAAAAATAGTTTTAACTGATTATTTAGAAGTTTATGATGGAGATCCACATGTTTGGGTTTCTGTCAAGAATTCAAAAAAAATTGTTCAGGTAATTTATAATTATCTTTATTCTAAGATGGATAAAAAAGAGCTTTACCAAAACTATAGAAACCTTTATAAAAAATATGATGAAATTGATAAGAGATTTACCATTTTGTTTTCTAAAAAGGATTTACCAATTTTTTCTTATCATAATGAATTTGGTTATATAAGTAGAGATTACGGAATAAAGATAAATTCTCTTTTTGAACATGAAGAAGATATATCTCCAAAACATTTAAAAGAAATGATTAAAAAGTTAAGATCATATGGCAATCGTAAAGTATATATAATTTTACCACCTCACTATGATGAAAAAGTTGTTAATTATATAAAGAATAATTCAAAAAATGTTGAATTTATAGTATTCAATAGTAATTCTGTTAATTTATATGATGAATTTGTAAAATTGATGAGTTTGAAATGAATGAAGTGTTAGTATTTAACAAGGTTTACTTCAGTTATGATGGAGTTGAGCAAATTTTGAAGGAGGTATCATTTTCGATTTATGAGGGAGAAGTGGTAACAATAGTTGGTCCTAATGGTGGAGGTAAGACAACTTTACTGAAGTTGATTTTGGGTTTTATTAAGCCTTCTTTGGGGAATATTTGGGTTTATGGTGTAGATCCTGTTTTAGGTAGGAAAAATATTGGGTATTTACCTCAATTTTCTTCTGTTGATAGGAACATTCCGATGACGGCATATGAATTTGTTAAGTTAGCGGTCTATCCTGGTATCTTTTCTTTCTATCCAGTGGATATTGATGAGAGAGTAAGTAATGTTTTGAGGATAGTTAATGCGTATGATTTCGGGCGTAAGATTATTTCTGAACTTTCTGGAGGCCAGTTTCAAAGGATCCTTTTTGCCCGTGCTATTGTGAATGATCCTAAGATTTTGATTCTGGATGAACCTACGAATTTCATAGATGAAAGCAGTAAGAAAAATTTCTATGAAATAATAATGTCTTTTAAAACTAAAAAGACAATAATTATAGTTAGTCACGACTTAAATATGGTAAGTAATTTTACAGATAGGGTATTTTGTTTAAACAGGGAAATGTTTATTACATGTAGAATAGATGATTTAAAGCATAATTTGGATTTGATATATAGTAATTCATTTAATTATGTTGAACACAGGCATTAAAGTATACTTGGATAATGCAAATATTGGTGAGTTGGAAAAGAAGTATGTTTTAGATGTATTGGAAAGTGGTTTTATTTCTACTCGTGGTCCGTTAATAAAAGTATTTGAAGAAAAGTTTGGTGAGTATTTAGGTGGTTATGTTAGTGCTACTTATAGTGGGACTGCTGGTTTACATTTGTCTATTCTTTACTCTTTAAAAAAAAGTGGAATTGATACTTCAAAGAATGTTGGTGTTATACTGCCGGCTTTGACTTTTGCAGCCACTTCTCATGCTGTTCTATACAATAATCTTATTCCTGTTTTTGCTGATGTTGACTATAATACTTGGAATATTGATATTAATAGAATACCTGATTTAATAGAAAGGGCGAAAAAAAGTGGTGTTGATGTAAAATTTATTCTTCCTGTTCATTTGTATGGGAATCCTGTTGATATGGAAGGAATTATTAAAATTGCACAAGAGTACGATTTGATCGTTATAGAGGATGCCGCTGAAGCTTTGGGAAGTTTTTACAAAGGTCAAAGATGCGGTACTATCGGTAATTTTGGGGTTTTTAGTTTTAACGCCAATAAGGTTATTACTGCTTCTTCCGGTGGTGCAGTTTTTTCAAAACTTAAGGAAGATACAGATTATATAAGGTTTTTAAGTTTACAAGCAAGAAATGAGAGTAAGGGATATTATCATGAGGATATGGGTTTTAATTATAGGATGACAAACATAGAGGCTGCTATTGTATTAGCACAATTTGAAAAACTTGAATATTTTTTGAATTTGAAGAGACAGTTTTACAATATTTATAGGGATTATTTGTCTAACTACGTTTATTTTCAATATGTTATTGATGGGTGCATTTCAAATTATTGGTTAATAAGTTGTTTATTCAAGGGTATTGAAATAGAGGAGTTTCAAAAAAGGTTGAGTAGCTTGGGTATCCCAACACGCCGGATTTTTTATCCATTACCTCTGATGAATTTTTATAAAAAGTATGTTGATGTTTATTTAGGAGATATTGAAAAAGTGGATTTTTATAGAAATTCTTTAGAGATATATAACTATGGTTTGTGTTTACCTACTTCTACTAAAAATTCTGTTGAATCTATAGATTTTGTTGCCAAAAGTATTCTGGAACAGGTTAAGTACCTTTCTAAATTCTAAAGTCTTGATTGAAAATTAATAAAAAATTAACATTTTTTTTACAAGATTTACTTTGAGAAATTGGAAAAAGGTTTTATAAGATTTATTAGAATAAATAATAAGGGAGGTAGAAGTGTAAATGGTTAATCCTATGAATAATCAACCTGTAAGTAACGTTAGCAATCAGCAGCTAAGGGATAGTTTTGTAGAATCAGGTTCTAAAATGTCTGTTAATTCCAGTGATAAAACTGATAATATCCAATCTTCTATTCAACCTTCTGTTTCAACCCAGGGTATAACTGATGTTTTTCAGTCACAAGCCTCTAAAGAAGAAATAATAAGACAAATTGATCAAATGATAATTCAAAAAGAAAATGAGCTGAAAAATGTAGATCAAGAAATACAGAAATTGATTAACAATCCATCTGTTGCTACTGCAAATGATCCCAAACTGCAAGAATATTTAAAGCTTTCAGATCAGATAAGACTGGAAAATTTGAACATGCAAAAACAATCGTTAATGAACCAGATAAATGTTTTGAATCAAAGAAAACAGGAAGTATCTAAACAAAAGGAAGAGGAAGAGAGAAATATACAGCAAATGCAAGAGAAGATAAAGAATAACTATCAAATATCATTAGATCAGCTCAATGCTTTGAAGAAACAATTGGAATCTTATCAGAGTTCCATGAATGTTAATTATCAGAAACAGATAGAGGCTCTTAATTCACAAGTACAGAAATTGCAAAAAGAGATTGAGGATTTACTTAACCAGCAACCTTCCACTCCTGAAGAGGCTGAACAGATAGCTCAAAAAGTAGCAGAAAAGAGGAACTTAATTAACACTCTGAAAGGCCAGATAGATTTGGCTTCACAAGAGATAAATAACATTAATGCTCAGATAAATCAACAAATACAGCAGTTAGAACAGCAAATGGGTGATATTAAGAGACAAATGCAAGTAGATTTTTATAACAAATGGGCAATGGATCAAGCTATAAGAAGAGAGGTAGAACAAATTATATGGACTGAAATGATGAACGAAAAAAATCATATTGCAAATTTATGGAAAATGTATTTTGATACTAATCAAAAGATAGCGGCAATTTGGAAAGATATGTACTTTAAGAAAATAGCAGATCAGAATGATTTTGTCGCAAGATGGACTAAAGCTTTGGGTGCGTAGTTTATGATAAGAAAAGCAATGATTTTGGCTGGTGGTGAGGGGACAAGATTACGTCCCCTAACATACAATCTTCCCAAACCATTAGTCTATGTCGATAATTTATCATCAATAGAATATATCATAAAATTTTTATATCATTATGGTATCAGAGAGTTTTCTATAAATGTTAGTTATAAAGCTGACATGGTTAGTGAATATGCTGAAACTGTTTTTAAGAAAAAGTTTAGTGATGCTAATTTATTTGTATTGAAAGAAGAAAATTTATCTGGTACTGCTGGTCCGGTTAAAAAATTGAAAGATTTCTTTGGCAATGATGATTTTGTTGTTATCGGTTGTGACGATATTTTTGATTTTGATTTGGATATTATTATAGACAAACATATTAGAAGTTCTGCTGTTGCTACTATAGGTTTGTTTAGAGTGGATGATCCTTCTGAGTATGGGGTTGCTTCAATAGATGAAAATAATAATATAATTGCTTTTCAAGAAAAACCCAAAAGTAATCCAATTTCATATTTAGCCAATACTGGTGTTTA
>JANXBF010000048.1 GCA_025057615.1 Candidatus Calescibacterium sp.
CCTTAATTTTTGATGTTGATGTAAAGACATTTTTGAAAATTGTTTTTGCTAATCTTTTATTTTTGAATAATGAAAAGGAAGAGGCTTTTAGGTTGATCTCAAAAATTTCTGATGACAAGGTTAGACATGATGAAAATTTATTTAGGTTTCTGAAAGAGTCTAGGGAATTTATATATGAAAATAGTGGTTCAGAGAGTAAGTAGTTCTTTTGTAAAGGTTAATGGTAATACCATAAGTTCTATTGGTTGTGGTTTAAATTTATTGGTTGGTTTTTCCAAATCTGATTACCCTAATATTGTTGACGAGTTTGGTAAACTGGTTGACAAAGTCTTGAATTTGAGAATATTTGAGGATAAGGAAGGTAAGATGAATTTGTCATTGATTGATGTTGATGGAGAGGTTATTCTCATTTCACAATTTACTTTGTATGGTGATTTGTCTCGAGGTAGGAGACCTTCTTTCGATAATGCTTTGGGATTCGATAAGGCCAAGGAGTTATTCATTAGGTTGGAGGAGGAGTTTAGAAAAAGGTGGAATAAAGTAAAAGTGGGAGAATTCGGAGCCCATATGGAAGTAGGTATTGTCAATGATGGACCAGTCACTTTTATTATTGATTGGGGGTGAAAGATAAATGAAAAATATAGATTTGTCAGATTCTGCTTTGATTGTTGTTGATATGCAAAATGACTTTTTACCTGGTGGAAGTTTGGAAATACCTAATTCGGATACTATCATACCTGTTGTTAATGAATATATAAAATTTTTTGAAGCTAGAGGGTTAGCAGTTATTTATACAAGAGATTGGCATCCGGAAAATCATATTTCTTTTAAAGAGAATGGGGGGAGATGGCCCAGGCACTGTGTGCAAAACACTTGGGGTTCTGAGTTTCATCCTCAGGTTTATCTACCTAAGAATTATCTTGTTATATCCAAAGCTTTTTATCCTGATCTTGAGGCTTACTCTGGATTTCAAGATACTGAATTGAATCAGAAGTTGAATGAAATGGGAATAAAGAACCTTTTTGTTTGTGGGGTTGCCACAGATTACTGTGTTCTTAATACTGTCTTGGATGCTATTAATTTGGGTTATAAAGTTTTCTTACTTATTGATGCTGTTAAAGGAGTGGATTTAAATCCCAATGATAGCGAGGATGCTGTTAAGAAAATGGTTAGTGCTGGTGCTGAACTATTGGTATTTGAAGAATTGCTCCAAACTATATGAGAATTTATAATACATTAACTGCTAAGGTAGAAGATTTTGTACCCATAAGACCCCCTTTTGTAGGTATATATGCCTGTGGTCCTACTGTTTATGATTATCCTCATATTGGTAATTTGAGAACTTTTTGCTGTGTAGACTTTCTTAGAAGAACTCTCGATTATTTTTCTTACGATGTTAAACTTGTCATTAATATAACCGATGTTGATGATAAGATAATAAAGGCTATTAATCAGAAGGGGGTTTCTCTGAAAGAGTACACTTCTAAATACGAAGAATACTTTTTTAATAGTATAAGTAAATTAAATATAAAGCCTGCTTGTTTTTATCCGCGTGCTACCGAACATATAAACGAAATGGTGGAAATTATTAAATTATTGGAGCAGAAGGGAGTGGCTTATAGAACAGAAGATAATAGTATATATTTTTCTGTCTCAAGATTCCATGATTATGGAAAATTAAGTAAGATAGATAAATCCAACTTGAAAAAAGGTGTTAGAATTGATGTTGACCAGTATGACAAGGAGGATCCTGTTGACTTTGCTCTTTGGAAATCGTACACTCAAAGTGATGGGGACGTATTTTGGGATGTTGAAATAGGTAAGGGTAGACCGGGATGGCACATAGAATGTAGTGCAATGAATAGAAAATATCTGGGGCAACCGTTTGATATTCATGCTGGGGGGATAGATCTCATTTTCCCACATCATGAAAACGAAATAGCTCAGTCAGAATGTGCCTATGGAGAGACTCTCGCCAATTATTGGTTTCATGTTAACCATTTGATTGTTGAAGGTCAAAAAATGAGTAAATCACTTAACAATATTTTGACAATAAATGATATTGCTAATCCTCTTGCTCTCAGATTGCTTTATCTTCAAACTCATTATAGGAATAAGTTAAATTTTACTTTTGATGGTTTAAAAGCTGCTGAAAATGCTCTTAATTCTCTGGATGCTTTTGTTAAGACATTATTTGATATAAAGCTGTATTATGAATTGGAAGATAATTTTGATGGCAATATTAATGATGAGGTAGATAGGATGGGTAAGAAATTTATTCAGGGATTTGAAAGTTCTTTATTAGACGATCTAAATACTCCTAAAGCTCTCTCTTATTTATTTGATTTGTCTAGAGAGTTTTTTGTTTTTATGAATAAAAATCCTAAAGCAGTTAAATTTTCAGATGTTAATTATTTGATTGGTTTGATTGAAAAGGTCGATAGTGTTTTGGGATTGAATTTAACTGTTTTTACTCATTTGCCTTCTGATATCCAGGAATTGCTAAAAATAAGAAATAAAGCGAAATTGGAGAAGGATTACACCACAGCTGATAATATAAGAAGAAGAATACAAGAAATGGGTTATGTTGTTGAGGATACACCTTGGGGAACGAGATGTAGAAAAAAATGAATATATCCCATCTTAAACCGAAGACTATACTCTTCTCTTTCAGTGAAGTAAAAAATTATGTCGACAGTGTTATAAATGATGGTCAGAAAAGAATTATTGTTACTCTTAATACTGAAATGTTTGTTGATTCAATTTATGATAATGAATTTAGGGAAATAATTGATAATTTTGCTGTTGTTTTGGAGTCTGTTGGGGTATGTCATTTATTCTGGAAAAAGAACGGGGTTAAGATAGAGCCTATTAACGGTATAGATTTGGCTGAGAAGTTAATAGCTGAAGGTTACAGGGTTTTTATCTTGGGAGCTAGAAAGGAGAGTTTGGATAAAGCTGTGCAAAATTTAAGGTCCTTATACTTAGGATCATCTATAGTTGGCTATCATCATGGTTATTTTGAAGATGATGCTGTTGTCATAGATCAAATTAATAAGGTTAGTCCATCTGTTTTGTTGGTTGGTATGGGTAGTCCAAAGCAGGAAAAGTGGATATACAGAAATATGTATAGATTGAATTTCAATATTGGTATTGGTATAGGTGGTAGTATAGATGTTTGGTCGGGTTTTGTTAGGAGAGCTCCAGAGTTATTTAGAAAAGCTAAATTGGAGTGGATGTATAGGATTTTTTCTGATTTTAGGAGGATTCCTCGTTTAAAGAAACTTATAAAATTCGCATTAATGACTACGACAGGGAGGATATAATGGTAAGGGTAAGGAAAGACTCTGTTGGAATAATTGGTTTGTCCCGCAGTGGACTGGGATGTGCAAAACTATACAATTACTTGGGTTTTAAAGTTAAGGGATTTGATGACAACTATAATCTTACAATTCCTTCAGAATACGCTGTTTATTTTAATGATGTTTATTTAGGTAAACAACCACAGTATGTTATTAATGAAATAAAGAATTATAAGTTTTTAATTGTGAGTCCTGGAGTACCTTTTGATCATCCTATTATACAATTTGCTAATTCCATGAAGGTTCCCGTTATTTCTGAAATAGAAGCTGCGTATAGGACAATGAATCAAAATAAAATACTTATTGGTATTACCGGAACTAATGGTAAAAGTACAGTTTCTACCTTGATTTATGAGTTTATAAAACTACATGATGATGGTGATGTTTATATAGGTGGTAACATAGGTTATCCTTTTTCTGAAATAGCTTACAATTGTATAGATAAAAAGGACCTAACTATTGTATTGGAAATAAGTTCTTTTCAGCTTAAGATGACTAACTATCTTAGAACTCAAGTGGCTGTCATTACAAATATAACTTCCGATCATCTTGATAGACATGGAAGTATGGAAGATTATGTGTATTCCAAATTGAAACTTTTTTACTTTCAACTAAAGAAAGATCATTGTGTTCTGAATTTAAATGATCTAAATACCACCAGCTATCTTGATTTAGGTGCATTGAAATCCAACTTAAACTATTTTTCCAATCGCTTTTTAGATGCTGGTAAATTGACTAAGGGCTTTTTAGGAGCTTTTTATAAGGATAACAATATTTTTATTCAGAGTTTTGGGAAAGGACAGATTCTTTTTAACTTAGATCTTGATAAAGTTAACAATCCTATTTTTAAGCAGGAGGGAATATATTTGGATAATCTTATACCTTCTCTTTTGGCTTCTTTTATATACGTTAGGCAGATGAAGAGGAGAGAAGTTGATATCAATAAGATAATTGAGGTTCTTAATAATTTTGTTCCTTTGGAGTATAGGTTGAAACCTGTAAGTATATGGGGTAAAATAGAATTTTTCAACGATAGTAAAGCTACTAATTTGGCTGCAACCAAGTCAAGTGTTGAAACCGTCAAGAATTATTTTATCAGAAATGGTATAAAAAAATATGGTATAATACTTCTTATGGGTGGTGTTCCAAAGTACTCTAATAAAGAAGATTTATGGAGAGAAATGGAGAACTTATCTGCTTACATGAGTAATGATCTCATAGGGGTTGTAAGTTTTGGTAAATATTCTGATGTGTTTATTAATCCTTTTGTAAAGCAGTCGTTGAAATATATGTATGCTTTTAGTGATTTTGAATCTGCTTTTTACAAGGCTGTTAGTCTGGGTTGTTCTGAACAGGATAATTTTGATAGGATTGCGATTTTGTTGGCTCCTGGTGGTGCAAGCTTTGACGAGTTTAAATCTGCTGAAGAAAGAGGAAAATGCTTTGAAAGGCTCGTTGAATCATTTTTGCTACAAAAAACTAAGGTATAATCTCCGCTAGGTGGGAAACAGCGGTATATAAATCCCACAGATTAATAGAATGTATAACAAGATAATTCTAATTGGCAGAGTTGTTAATGATCCCGTGCTTAAATATAGTCAACAAGGTAAGGCTGTTACCAGTTTTTCTTTGGCAGTTGATAAATCTCAGGATGAAACTGATTTTTTTGATATTGTTGCGTTTGATAAGCAGGCTGAGGTTGCTTCTAAATATTTATCAAAGGGTAGATTGATAATGGTTGAAGGAAGATTGCAAACCAGAACATTTGAAACACAGGAAGGAACAAAGAGAAAAGTGTATGAAATTATTGTTGACTCTTTCAGGATGCTTGACAAAAGAATGGATTCTGATAGAAAAATAGATTATGATAAAAAAGCCGATTATGAAAAGAAGTTTGATTTTGAGAAAAAGCATGAAGAAAGAAAACCTGAAAAATACGAAAAAAAACCGTATAAAAGTTTTGATCAATTTGAAGAGGATGAGATAATTGAAGAAAAAACTAAATTTGGGTCTTCAAAATCTAAATATGATCAACCTTTGACTCACAAATCCAAATCTAAAAGGATTGAAGAAGAAGAAGATTTTGATGATTTCTTCTTTGATGAAAATTAAAAATTTCTGTTAGGTTTTGGGGATAAAGTTGATAGGCAATTGAGTTTAGTTAATGTTTCATATGTTTCTAAGTGTTTTTGTTGGAATCTACCTTGAGGTGTTTGATAATTTGCTTGCAACTGTTCAACAAATAATGAAGGTAATATGGATCCTTTTTGAAATGTCTATCCAGTACTGCTCATACTCATTCTGTCATTCTTTTTAATGAGATCTTTCAAAGTTTTTAATTCAGTTTATATAGTTATTTTTCTTTTTGGGTTGGTTAGTTTTTTTGGTGATATTGTTTATGAGGGTGCTAAGTCTATTTTGGGTCAGTACATGTTTTTTCTTGGTGCTTCGGCTTTTGCTATTGGTTTGGTAGCTGGTCTGGGAGAGTTCATAAGTTTTGCTTTTAGGATATTTTTTGGTTATTTGGCTGATATTAAAAAGTCTTATTGGATTATGGTCATTATTGGATATGGTTTATTAATTTCGGTTTCCTTGATTTATTTTGCTAGCGTTTGGCAGATGGTGGCATTATTTTTCTTATTGGAAAGGCTAGGTAAAGCTATCAGAACCCCTTCAAGAGATTTTTTAGTATCTGTTGTGTCTTCAAAATTTGGTATTGGTAAAACTTTCGGGATACATGAATTTATTGATCAGCTGGGAGCAATTATTGGACCTGCTTTATTGGGATATATCCTGCTAATAAAAGGATACAAGGAAGCTTTTCTTTTTCTTTTTATTCCAGCATTTCTATGTTTACTGCTAATTTTTTATACAAAATTCATATACGATAAAAATGTTGGTGATTTTTTTGAACAGACTAGAAGTGATGAAAAGTTTGGTTTCAATAGGTATTTTTATTTATATCTTTTATCTTCTTTTTTTATTGCTTTGGGATATTCTGATTTTGTTATAATTGCTTACCATGTGAAGGTTAACTCATTGACTTCGGACTCTTTTATACCATTAATTTATTCTTTAGCCATGTTTGTGGATGCGGTTTTCGCCTTGTTTTTTGGTTTTTGGTATGATAGGAATGGTAAGGTGGTTATCTTGTTAGGATTTTTGGGAGTTATTGTTTTCCCGTTTTTAGTATTTTCCACTTCTTTTTGGTTTTTGATTATAGGTGTAGTTTTGTGGAGTATTGGTAAGGGTTTACAAGAATCAGTATTGAAGGCAGGGATAAGTAATTTTGTTAAGATTAGTGGGAAATCATTTGGTATGTTTTATTTTTTTTATGGTTTGGGATGCTTTTTGGGAAGTTCTATCATTGGATATTTGTATGAAATATCTATATATTGGGTTATGTTTTTTTCTTTTGTTTCTCAGTTAATTGCGGTGTTTATTTTATATTATTTAACGATTAAGGTTTAATCTTATTTAGTAAATTACTTGGTTTTGCAGGTTATTAATATTTTATATAGAAAAAGATGTTAGAAAAAATGGTGAATAGGAGATTGGTAAATTTTACGATATTTGTTGCAGCTTTTGGGTATTTTGTGGACATTTTTGACTTATCTCTTTTTGGTATTTTGAGGGTTCAGAGTTTGAAAGATTTGGGATATGACGATCCTACAAAGATTGAGGGTTTCCTTAACAGCTTAGGTATTTTGGGTGATCTTTTGAGAAGTATTGGGTTTAATGATTTTATGTCAATAGGTGCTTTGTTACTAAATATTCAAATGATAGGTATGTTGGTTGGTGGGTTGGTTTGGGGTATTTTGGGCGACAAGGTGGGAAGAAAATTTATTTTATTTGCTTCAATTTTCATGTTTTCTGTAGGTAATTTTTTAAATGCTTTTGTGCAGGATGCTTTTTGGTATGCTGTTTTGAGATTTTTTGTTGGTATGGGTTTAGCTGGTGAGTTGGGAGCTGCGGTTACACTTATCTCTGAGATAGTTGATAAGGAAAAGAGGGGGTTTGCCAATGCTTTGATGGCTTCTTTTGGGTTGCTTGGTGCAGTGGTTGCCTCATTGATATCCCACATTTTTGATTGGAGAACGATGTACATAATTGGAGCTGTACTTGGTTTTATCTTACTATTTTTCATTTCTAATACTGTTGAAAGTGATATATTTTCTAAGCAACAAAAGGATGTTTCAAAGGGAAACGTTATCTTACTTTTTAATAGGCCGGAGAGATTAATGAGATATATTCTTGTTTTTTTGTTGGGGGTTCCTATTTGGTTTGTTTTTTCTATACTGATTATTTTTTCTCCTGAGGTTGCCCAATCTATAGGATTAAAAGACAAGATTTTGGCTGCTAATAGTATCATGTTGGCTTATTTGGGAGTCTCTGCTGGAGACATGTTTGCTGGTATATTAACTCAAAAGTTAAAAAGTAGAAAAAAAGCAATCATATTTTTTTACTGTTTATCAGTTGTTACTGTGTTTTTGTACTTTTTTGTGAATTTTAATTTTTACACTTTTTATTTCTATAATTTTCTTTTGGGTTTTGCGTCTGGTTATTGGATATTATTTTTACTTGTTGGTGCGGAGAATTTTGGAACTAATATAAGATCTACAGTTGTTAATACTTTACCAAACTTTGTTAGGGGATCAGTTTTTATTATAAGTTCGGTTTTTATCTATTTGAAATCTGTTATTGGTTTTGTTAGTTCTGCTATTTTAATGACTTGCTTATTTTTTGGTCTTTCTATGTTGGCTTTGATTTTTATAAAGGAGACTTTTGGAAGGGATTTGGATTTCATAGAAAAATAATAGTATTGCTATATTTTGGGATTTCAATTATTTTTGGGTATTTCAAGTAATTTATTTGGAACTGGTTTTAGTTGGATTCTCTATTTTTTTGTATGACTTTTATTATTTTATTTTCGTGTTCACTTATATCGAACATTAAGTTTTGTATTGCTTCGTTTAGTGCTTTTCCCAACGGTGTTTTTTCGAATGATGGTGATTCTATGTTTAATTTTTCCCAGCCTTTCCAACTCCAGTTTTTTGTAATCGGTTTTGATGATGAGTAGCTGTTTTCAAATATTATTGCTCCATCACTTGTGAATCTTACATCGCAGTTGAAAGCTATGCTTACTGTATTCGAGCCTACTTTAAATTTTGTTATTACACCTCCTATTATTACTTCTGCTCCTTCATTTTTGGCATTATTTATGGCTTCTGGAAGATTATCATATGTTGAATTTTTATCAAATAAGAATGTATAATTGCTGTAATTTTCGGAAAGTTTTTTATGTATGTATTTAGCTAGTTGTTTGCCACCAGTTTTGGTGACTGCGTCACTAAATGTTATGACAGAAAAGGTAATATGTTCTTTAGCTGAAGAATATAGAATAAGCATTAAGTTAAAAAGGACTAGT
>JANXBF010000049.1 GCA_025057615.1 Candidatus Calescibacterium sp.
AAAAAGAATTCTAATATATTTATAATCTGGGTTGTATTTTTTTCTATATTTTTGCATTAAACTACTCATTCTATTGATAGCTTCCTCATAGTTACTAAAATTCTCAGATAGTAGATAAATTTCTAAATCTTCAAAAACAAATGGTAAATTTTTCACTCTTTCCCATTTATTTATATTTTTTATATAATCTATTTGTTGTTTATACCACTGTGAAGTATCTTCATTGATTTCGAAAGACAGACAAAAATTTTTTACTAGACTTTCGAAATTTGGTTGATTAGTACAGATTAATGATCCGAATCCCCTTGTGCTTCTGGAACCAAAATTTCCTAAATAGAGAGAACACCAAAAAGCACATAGAAACTGTTTAATTTCTTCTTCATTTAATCTAGGATGGAATAGAAATGTTATTGTAAAATTGGTAGATTTAAGTCCATTAAGTTCAGTTGGTATATAGCTCCTCTTTTTTATTGGAAAGCTTACATAGTTATTTACTGATATTTGTTTATTTATTGGAGTTAATTTTTCTGAGTTAATTCGTATGAAAACATTTCCCTTTGAAAATGTGTTTCCAAAAAGTTTTACCTCTTTTTCTGGATCTCCTCCTAGGAGCCTGAACCAATGTCTTATAACACCGTTTATTGACTGAGTTCTAATTTCTGAAGCAAAGGTAGCGTTCCCCATGAATAATGGGGTTACAATTTTTAATTCAAAAACTATTGACCTCATAATATTTTAAAAGTTCCATATCCTAATCTTGTTTTTGCTCCTATACCGTAGATACACAGAGCTTGATAAACTAGAGTATCCCAAATTTCTTTTTGATTTATCCATTTGTCAATAGTTTTTTCTATTTGTTCTATAGTATTTGTCCTTGTCTTCAGATATTCTCTAATATTATACCACTTATTCAGATCAAAAAGAATATTAAATTTAAATTTTATTCCTTTTCTAACGGTAATGAAAAAGACTGGGTTGGGATTTTCCCAATCACCGGGTATTCCTTCTCCAGTATAATAGGACACGTAATGACAATTGGTTATATCCAGTTCAAATATATTACTATTTTCTAATGCGTCCTCGGTAGGATAAGTATCCATAAAAATAAGGCAACCTTTTAGATGCTGCGTTCCAAAAAGAATTTGCATCTCAAGTATGTCAGTATCTTCTGAATTCAGATCTTCTTCGAGTTTTTTCTGAAAGCTTACTATTTCAGATTCACTTAATTCTCTATTTTCAATTTTCTGGGTAAAGATTACGGATTTGAATAATCCTTTTAGAGAGGAAGCAGGAATAAAGGGGACCCCTGTGAGATGATCTAAAGTTATTGATACTTCAAAGACACTCTCATCTCCCAAACCGATAACCATTCTTTGATTGGTTTCTATAGTCTTGCTACATACGTTTTTGTAATAAGTTAACTCCCCCACAAGACTCTGCCTATAGGAAATGATCTTTTTGAGCATTTGTTTTTGTTGAGAAAATATTTTATTCATTTTTTCTACCAATTTACTAATGTCTTTTGATCCATAAATGTCTAATTTTTCACATAATTTTGTATTTGGGAGTTCTCTAAATTTTAGAAAGATGTGTATGTTACTCATTTCAGTATGGTAGTTTAAATACATTATTAGATTTCCTCCCTTATATTCTAGTCTTCATCTATTTCAGCTTCAGCTATTCTTTTAAGCCAGCTTGAAATCCATAAAATCCTTTCTGTGAAAAACATCAGCGTTTTATAATCAGATTTTACAATCTGATTCAGTAAATCTTCTTCTTGTCTTTTTAATGAGAGTTTTTCTAACAGTTTATTTATAATTTTAAATATTTCTTTTCTTTCACTACCTCTGGATTTGTAGAAATATAATGTTGGTAATAAGCCATTTGATATTATCATGGAAGGCAAATGTCTTAATGCAGATTTATACTTCTTTCTATCTTCGGAACTTTTATTATTGATCAGGTCTTTTACTTCTTGATAGCATATGTTAGCTATTTTTTGATTTTCTGTTTGAACGATTTTCATGATTGCCTCCTAAAATCTATCTTCTCTATTATTTTTTTATTAAG
Organism: Candidatus Calescibacterium sp.; assembly: GCA_025057615.1. Lineage (GTDB taxonomy): Bacteria > DRYD01 > DRYD01 > DRYD01 > DRYD01 > DRYD01. Next base: position 2,071 of record JANXBF010000049.1, read on the forward strand.
AAGAGAGTTTACAAAATCAATTATAGGATTAAATCCATCGAATGTTATTTCAATGTCTTTATCAGGAATATATATTTTATTCCAGTTATTCTTTGATTTAGGGTCAAAGTAATATGAATACTTTCCATTAACAATAGGGTTAAAAATTATAATTAAGCCCTGAGGTTTTGAATTATACATTAAAATTTTCATCATCAAGGGTGAAGCCCTTCTAACTTCAGAAAATCGAAAAGATTTTCCTATGGAGCTATAGAAGAAATTTAGTGGCAAGCCAAAACAAACTCTATTTATTTGTAACGTTTCTTTTGAAGGATTTTGTAGGAAATTTTTTACTTCACTATAGTCAGGCATATAATAGCTTCTATAGGCGTTCAAAAGAAACCCCATATAATCTAGAAGATTTATAGCATCATTCTCGTTTTTATTTAGAGTTTTTGGTTCATTAACCAACCTTTTACCTGTCCTATTTTTATGTATCTCCGATATCCAATCCCTGTACCCTGTCTTTTTTATGTCCAATAATCTATAGATTTCCATATTTTGAAATATATATGGTATTCCTTCTCTTTGACTCCAACAATTCAAATCTTGTATTACCCTCAGTTGCTCTGGATACCACTTTGACAAATCTTTATCAATATAGAAGCTAAGGTTAAAGTCATTAATATTCAAAGTTGTTTGGTATGACTTTGTATTATTGGTACATATAATAGAACCAAATCCTCTTCTACTTCTGGAACCGAAGTTACCCAAATAGATGGAACACCAAAAAGCACACAAAAATTGTTTTATCTCATTTTCTGATAGTGTAGGATGAAAAGAGAATATCAATTTAAAAGACTGTCCTACATCTATGTATTGTCTTCTTACTTCTGGTTTATCTTTTGGTTTGTGATGAAGAGAAAATCCCAAGTAATTTGTACCTGATCCATGCACAGGTATACCTTGTTTATTTAGGTGTTTTTGGAATTCCTTTATTTGTAATTTTTGAGAAGATATTTTCATGATCACTCTACCTTTGGATGATCTTTTCTGATTAGCTGTGCCAAATATTCTATCTTCTGTTTCTTTTCTACCTCCTAACAATCTGTACCAATACCTGATCAAGCCGTTAAAAGATTGAGTTCTTAATTCTGCTTTCTGATATGCGTTTCCCATAAACAAGGGGGTTATGATTTGAAGGTCAAATTCTATCGTTTTCATATCTTCACCATCCTAGTCATTTTCACTTAATCTCCTTGCCCAAGAAATGAGGTATAGACATTCTAGAGTTGCTTTTCTCAATTTGGAATAAGTCAATCCATCGGATAAATTGTTATTATTATTGTATATCTCTATACCTTTTATTTTCAACCAGCTTAGTATTGTATCCCTGATTTCTTTAATTTCTCTGTGATTGTGACCTTTCTTGGACAGATAATCCAAGGTAAGAATAAGACCATTTTTAATTATTAGCTGATATATGGATTTAGTTTCTTTGATTAATTTTTTGTTTTTATTTATAAATTCTATTATTTCCTGCTCTCTTGTTTTCATAGTAAATACTTTCCTTTCATGATATTTGTGTTAGTTTTATTTTTGCGATGCCTTTTCCAAGTGTTTCATCCGCACCAAATTGAAGAACCTTATCATCAAGTTCCTCTATAATTTGTTTGTAGTAAGTTTTGTTACTATCTTCTTTTAGAAAAACAAAGCTATAGAATAAAGTTTCAGATGGGATAAATTCTTCTGTAAACAGTGCTCCTTCATGAACTGTTCCAGTAGATTGATTAATTTTTATTCTGGTTCTTATTTCTACAGCATAATTAGTTAAATCCTTAAGCACATCATCTTTTAGAATAGCAAATCTAGACATTAGGAAGTTATCACTTGATATAAGTTGATTAGATGGGAGATATTTTTTTATTAGTTCCACCAGATCTGATATATTTAATTTACTATTTTCTTGGCTATACAGGTCAAAGATAAATTCCTCTAAACCTACTTTTTTTGAGTTGTTTAAATCAAACACTATTTCTGATTTTTCAGTAGTAATAACGGATTCCTCATTAATTTTTTGTTTAATAAGTGATTCACAAATCTTTGCTAGATCAATTTTAGAATTATCATTTTGTTTACTTATTGTGTTCACTCCTAAATTTCTGAGCTCTTGGAGAAGTCTGATTATAATCATTGGAGATGTAATATAGGCAAAAATTCCTTTTAGACTTCTTACTGGAAAGAGTAATAATTTTGCATCACTTATTGATATTAGAGAGGCATATTCCCGACCGTCTTGCGGACCGAAAATCTTATCCACATGTTCTTTGCACTTTTCATTTTTAGATAGGAACGCTCTAAGTACACCTTTTAAGCCGCTTGACCATAGCGTAGGAAAACCAGTTATTCTTTCTCTTTGGACTATGTTATCTATATAGGACACGCTCTGTCCTGCTCCCATATGTATTGGAGTTAAACAGTATATTACTAACATGTATTTATAAGTATACATTTCCTATTACCTCCTCTAATTTTTTATACCTAATGTAACGAAATTAATGCAAAATTGCAGTTTGAAAACATTTTTTTCTTCAGGTTGAATGTTTATATTAATATTGTTAAACCAGAATTTCTTTAGATCCAAGTTATTTTGATTAGGAATTACATAAGCCACTGTTCCGGGGTTAATAGTTCTAAAGCCAAACTTCTTCATTCCTATTTTATTTGAATATATAACAAGATTAGAATATCCGTTGATTATATATGATATTGTCTTTAATCCTTCCAAATTGTGAAGATCAACTAATGAATGATTAAGAAACAATATCTTTATATACTTTGAATTACTTACGTTTGGGAATTGAAAATTAGCAAATGGATTTTTCACAATGTCTACTTCATAACATGCATTTTTCATTTCTCCTCCTATCTTTATGACATTTTTATTGTTATTTAAATAATCAACGATTTTGTTTTCTAATGTTTCTTCATCTACTTCCTCATCCTTTTTTTGATATCCTATTTTATTAAATAGATTATTATTTGATTGATTAAATTTTACATATACCACAAAACTCCACTCTTCTCTAATTCTAATAAACCTGATTCTATATAGCCCATCTTCATCAACGACTGTATTTCTATTTGGGTCAACTTTAATACCTATTCTATTTTCGTATTCAAATACTTCACTAAAACTCTTTATTTCTGATGGGTCTGGATTTTCGGATTTTATCCATTTTTTTAAACCTTCTTCACTTATAATTCCTTGAAATGGTTCTAAATCTTCTCCTGTTGTATCTATACATAGATTTTCTACTCCATAAGGAATGTTAGTATTCTTATATTTGAGTAATATAAAAATTTCATCAGGTACAGGATCTATTGTAAAAAGTTTATCCAGATTTTCTTTCTTTCTTCTTTTGTATATATTTGCTGGTTTAGGAAAGTATGTTTGCCTGTCTTTTTGATTATATAAAAATGGACCATATATGTTTGTAATTACCTGAGGATTACTTGTATTAAATATAGCAGATATTGCTCCAGCAAAGGTATGAGTATATGGAGGGAAATTACTTTTTGAAACATCTCCCAAATTAAATGGTCTACCAGAGCCAAAAAATAGAACATCCAGTGGTTTTATTATGAATCTAATCATCTGATCACTCCTTTTTTAAACATTCTACTCATCAAAAATCAACTTTTCTTACTTGTGGGAAAATAAATCTAAATATTAATAACATATTGACAAAGTATCTTACTTTTTCATCTAAACATAATCCTGGGATTTCAGATTTGACATATGAATCAAATAGATCCTTTATTATTTCAAAAAAATGTTTATTATTAGTTTTTTTGTTGAATAAAATTTTCATTTGAGATAGGAAAATTTCAAGATCTCCGGGATGTTTGATACAGAAAGTATTTGTAAATTCTGCTAAATCATAGACAAAAGAAGAAGGTACATATTCGAATTTTTCAAATAATTTATACATTATTTCAAAATTTTTCCACTTTATTCCTGATATTATCATCTCACCGGAATGTTTAATCAATTTTAGAGAGAGTGAATCTTTGTTAAACTTGCCTTTTGCTATTTTTTCAGTTTCCCTGAGTTCCTCAAATGCTAAATATAGAGGATACTTATAGTGTAACATAACTATTCCTGCACTTGTAGAAGCAGGGCTTATGGTATTTCCATCTACTATTTTATTTTTACTCCTTAAGGTATCAACAAATGCTTGATTTAGTTTATAAGCACAGATAATTACATGACTAAGTGGAAGAATGGCTAATATGTCATCTCCGCCTGCATAAATGACTTTACCGTAACATTCATCTTCTACTATTTCTTTTACCTTCTGGATGGCAAATATTGATAATCTTCTACTGAAAGCCTGATGTATGGATGGTGAATTAGGATGAGCTTTGTCCAAAATTTGTAATACTTCAGGATGTTTTTCAAGTTCTTTAACCACTTTGGAATGCAGTATTCTTCTTATGGGTGGATTATTATCTCCTTTTAACCATGCACCAATATTATCTCCATCCATCATCAGTAATCCGTAATATCTGGGAACATTTATGTCTTTTAATATTTCTTTTATTTCAGATTTAAATTTATCTAGTAGTTCTTGACTTTCTTCTATGCCATATTCTGATTTTATTTTTCTAGATGTATAGTTTTCTTCCATTAGCCATTGACCTTCAAGATTATGTTGTTTTTTAATTCCTAATTCTTTTTTGATTTTGGGAACTGGATCCGTATATGGATAGAAATTACTTATGGATGTTGATAATTTTTGATGTAACTTCTCAGAAAAATCTTGAATTTTTCTTAGAATTTGCTGATTTGAATAGATTATGATTTTAGAGGTTGTACTTGAGATTTCGGAAGTTGAGGGAAAAGTGGGGATATCAATACCCGCTGAATTCAGCTCATTCTGTATAATCTCTCTAAAAAATCTTTTTACTAAGCATAAACCACATAGATTTTCCGAACCAACTTCCAATATTCCACTAAAGTCTCCACAAAGAGAACACTTATCTTTATCTGAAACTAACATATTTCCATTTATTGTGTTTCTTATAGTTTTTCTTGAACCTAACAATTTCTCTGCCATTTCTAGAAGAATAGAATATAAAACTCCTGGTTTTCCTGTCTTATAAGATGGGTTTTCTAAAATACCTTTGATTACATTGTATGTGTTTCTATCTTTATAGTTGGAATTCAGATTTTCGTAATCTTTAAGGGCTGATTGTATATCCCTTTCACTTGGCCAGGGAAGAATTACCGAATATAACTGAAAATATGATGTTAAATTTTGAAAAACAAGATTTTGTATATTATTTTGGAGATTTTTGATAGGATAGACATTTTTTAGAGTATCTACCAAACTCTTTGAAATTTCTTGCAAAGCTTTTAGCATTTCCTCTTGTATTAGGCAGAGGATACCAGAAGAATTATTATCGATATTTTTGGTATTGTTTATAGGAATTATTGATAAGAATCTGTTTGGTATGTTTGCAATAAGTAGTTTTTCTGGTTTTAAATTTTCTTCCAATTTTGTTTTTATTATTTTTTGTATATAGGAGTTTGGGTCAATTTTCAACTGTTTTAGAATCTCTGGATATTTTTTTAGGATATAATAATCAACTAAGGGTTGCCTTAAAAGATTTGGAAAGATTATATGATCAGGTCCAAATAGGTCAGCTATTTTAATAATTAGTCTAAATGTCAAGTATGATAAAATGTAACTTCCTGCCCATAGATCAGCTGTTTTCCTTGCTTTTGATATAAACTCTTGGACAGGACTAATACTGACAAGCAGAAAACCTGGGTATGATCCATCATATAGGCTTCCCATTATGCAGCTTGTTTGTACAAGATGATCATATATTGAATGATTGGGGGCTCTTGTATCAGCTGGAATTATATCAATATTCTTAAATATTTCAGGGGTTATCCTCCACAAAAGCCAAAACCTGATTTTTTCTAACTCATATTCGTTCTCTACTTTTAAATTAGAAAGGATACTCAAAAAATCTCTAAAAAATTTTTTTTCTTCATCAGATATTATTTTTTCTCCATATTGTTCAGAATTCAAATATTTTTTTTCTAGAGAAAAAATATCTATATATTCTGCTTCTTTATAATCGACAATAATTCTTGATCTACCCGTATCAGATGAATGTTTTAATATTATTCTACTTAAAGCAGATGCAATTTGATCTGCTTGTCTATAAATATTTTCTAATTCTTCTTTTGATAAAAGTATTTTTCTATAGAGTATATTAATATTTTCCTGTGCTACTTCTCTATGTCCCTGAATATTTTCGAATTTTTCTATAGGATCATGAAGAAAACATATAACTTTTTGTTTGTAGTATTCATTATTGAATTTTGTATACATTCCTTTATATCTCCCTTTAT
>JANXBF010000004.1 GCA_025057615.1 Candidatus Calescibacterium sp.
ATTGATAAATTGCAATATTTTTTACAATTTTTACCAAAATTTTTAGAGGAATTTTTCACCTTTTTGGTTAATATAAAAAACTTATGAATTAATCTTATTAATTTTTAGAACTTTTTTAGAATAGTTTGTTTTGTCAATAATCATAAAAATTTAATGATCTTACAATTATTTAAATTAATTATTTTACAACGAAATTAATATAAAATTTATCCAATTTGAAGGTATACAGTTTAAAATGTGAAAAAATAGAAAATGAAAACTATTTTATGATTAATTATTTAGTTGGGAGGTTAATGGAATGAGTAAGCTTGCTTATTTTGTATTTGGATTTTTTGCTGGAGTTTTAACAATTTATTTAATTATCAGTTTTACCGTTAATGCGAGTGATAATTCTGCATATTGGTTGAAAATTATAGATTCACGTTTGGAATATATTGAAAAGAGAACTACCAGGATAGAAGAGAAATTAGATACAATGAATAAGAACTTCGAAAAAGTCAGGGAATACGATAAAATTAGGGTGAAAATTTCCAATTGATAACTCTATATAATATAATTAAAAAATACCATTTTTAGGAGGTATACTTTATGCAAGATTTAATATTACTTTCCCATGGTAGTGGTGGGGAATCAATGAGAAAACTCATAGAATTGGAGTTTTTAAAACATTTTTCTAATCCTATACTTGATGAACTTTTGGATTCTGGTATTTTTGAACTTTCCGGAAAGTTGGCTATGACGACTGATTCTTACGTAATTAGTCCAATATTCTTTAAAAATGGTGATATTGGTAAGTTATCAGTTTTCGGAACTATTAATGATTTGTGTGTAGTAGGTGCAAAACCTTTATTTTTATCATTAAGCTTTATTTTTGAGGAGGGATTTCCAATTAAAGAACTAAAAAAAATACTTAATTCTATATCTACTTCTGCTGTTGAAGCAAATGTTAAAATTATTACAGGTGATACAAAAGTAGTGGAAAAAAACAAAGGTGATAAGATATTTATTAATACCACTGGTATAGGAGTAATAGAAGAACAGCGAGATTGGAGGAATAGAAAAATCCAAAAAGATGATTTTGTTATTGTTAGTGGATCCATAGGAGAACACGGACTATATATCATGTTGGAAAGGTTAGGAGTTGAAACTGACCAAGAAGTGCAGTCTGATCTGGCTAACCTTAGTCATATGATTCTTGGTATGCTTGATAATTTCGATGGAGTAAAATTTATCAGAGATGCTACTAGGGGTGGAGTTGCAACTGTACTAAATGAAATTAGTCATAAATACCACGCCGAAATTGAAGTATACGAAGAGGACATACCTGTTAAAGAATGGGTTAGAAATGCTTCCGAAGTTTTGGGTATAGACCCTCTCTATGCTGCCAATGAGGGTAAGGCGGTAATTGTTGCTAACCCAGAACAAGCCCCAAAAATAATTGAATATCTCCAAAAATTTGATATTGCTAAGGATGCAAAAATAATAGGAAAAATTAAAGGATTTGAAAAACCTAAAACTTACTTGGTTACTAGAATAGGAACAAGAAGGATACTTGAGAGACTCAAAGGTGATATATTACCCAGAATATGCTAGTTAAAAGCCTGAATTTAATGAATATAGATTATTATACCAAAATATTAATCTAAAATAAAAAATAAATGATTAAAAAATATACAAATCAAAAATCTGAAATTTAGATTGAAAATTTTATAGATTTAGATTACAAAATTATATCCAATAGATTATGAAGGAAGGGGAGCATAAAGTGAAAAAAATATTTCTGTATGAATAGAGAAATTAAAAGTATTTATTATTCTCTTTTGGATAAAGAAAGGATATTTATAAAAAACGTATGCTATCATATTATGATAAATCAAAACTAATAGAATTATTGTTTGATGTAATCGAAACTAAGGGTGAAATAACAAAAGATGATATAATTTCTATTTCTGAGCAATTGTGTATGCCTCCCAATGAAGTTTGGGCAATTGCTTCTTTTTACAATGAGTTCAGAGATAAAAAGAATTCAAAAACTGTCTATGTTTGTTTTGGTACCTCTTGTATAGAAAGGGGTTCAAAAGAAATATTCCATGCTCTTAAAGAATATGGTTTTGATGTTCGCAAATCATATTGTTTTAAAAAGTGTGCTCAATCACCAGTTATCAAAACAAAAAGTAAATATATTTTGAAGTCAGATATTTCTAAGATTGAGAAAGCCACTAATTTAGACAATTACCTACCAGAAAAGGTTGAACAAGAAAAAATTGAAAATCAAAATGTTTCTTATAAAACGAAAATTAAAATAAAGAGATGTATAGCTGGGAATTGCTTACACCATAACATAAATATTGATAAAAATTATTTTGATCTGGAGAATTGTGGATGTTTGGGATTTTGTGGATATGGACCAGTAGGTATAATAAACCAAAGAGTTTACAACATTAATTCCCAATTATTGGAAGATCTTAAAAATTCATCCGATATTCAGAAATATCAAAGTTTTACTTTTAACAGAGATAATAAGATTATTACGAAGTACCATGATTTGATTGACCCACTGGATATAAATACATATCTTAATGTTGGTGGATTTGAGGCATTAAAAAGGGCAATGAATATGGAAAAAGAAGAGATAATAAGAATCGCTAAAGAAGCGGGTATAAGAGGTAAGGGAGGGGCTGCTTTTCCCCTACATATTAAATTAAAGGGTGTTTCTGAACAACATGTATATCCCAAATACGTGGTTGCTAATCTTGAAGAAGGCGAGGTTTCTTCATATTGTAACATTATTTTGGCAGAGTCTAATCCTTTCATAATAATCGAGGGAATGACAATAGCAGCTTATGTTGTTGGCGCTTCCTATGGTTATATCTTTGTAAACTATAAAGCCACTGAAGCTATAGAACGTCTGAAAAACGCTATCCAGCAAGCTAAAAGGCATGGGTTCCTTGGTAAATTAACCCCAGAATTTGAATTTGATATAGAGATTAGAAGATCCCCAAGTGCTTATATAGCAGGTGAAGAAACTGCTATGCTTGAGGTTATCGAAGGTAAAAAGGCTATGCCAAGGAACAGACCACCCTTCCCATTTCAGCAAGGTCTATTTGGAAAACCAACTTTAATAAATAATGTTGAGACTTTGGCAGCTTTGGCTTGTGCAGTATTATATGGTCCCGAGGAATTTAAAAAATTCGGTACATCAAGTTCTGTCGGAACCAAAATGATTTCACTTTCTGGAAATGTAAATAACCCATGTGTTACTGAAGTTCCATACAACATAAAAATTGGAGAAATAATCCAAAAATATGGTATGGGATTTAGAGATACAAATAAGGGTTTCTTAATTGGTGGACCTTCTGGAGGAGTATTAGACAACAGAGCTATTGAATTGAAATACACTTATGAAGATATACAAGAAACTGGAGCTATGCTCGGTTCAGGCGCAATATTCGCCATACCATCTTCTATGTCTATTCCTGAACTTGTAAAGGACTTAATGGAATTTTTTGCAGATGAGAGTTGTGGACAATGTATTCCCTGTAGAGTTGGGACGGTAAAAATTAAAGAGATACTGCAAAAATTAATAGATGAAGGTAAGTTTGATGAAAAGATAGAAGAAATATCAAACACTGTGATCTACGGAAGTTTATGTGGTCTAGGACAGGCAGCACCTATCCCTCTGTTAACAGCTCTGAAAAATTTCAAAAATGAGTTCTTACAACTACAAAAAGTTTAATCAGGCTTTTATTACATTTGGATAACTACCTTTTATTAAATTTCTAGTATCAATTACTATCTTTGAATTGTTTACAATTAGTTCGGGATCGTATGATGAATGATCAGTTATTATCAACACGGTATCATAGCTTTGTAAATTTTTTGCTGTTAGTTCTATGGATTTCTGATTGAACCTATATTTTCTGAATTCTTTCAACTCTGGTATATATGGATCATTATAATCTACCATGCAGTTGTACTTTTTTAGGAGTATATCAATTATTTTGAGTGCTGGTGACTCTCTAGCATCATCAACATCTTTTTTGTAGGCAACACCTAATATTAAAATTTTGCTCCCAAAAATTGATTTATTGTTTTTATTTAATACTTCTATTAACTTTTGTATTATAAAATAAGGCATTTGAGTATTTATTTCACCTGCCAATTCTATGAATTTCGTATTGACATCATATTCTTTGGCCTTCCATGTCAAATAAAATGGATCTATAGGTATACAATGTCCTCCCAATCCTGGGCCTGGGTAGAAAGGTTGGAATCCAAAGGGTTTTGTCTTTGCTGCTTCTATAACTTCCCAAATATCTATTCCCATTTTATCAAATACTATTTTTAATTCGTTAACTAATGCAATATTAACAGATCTGTAAATATTCTCCAATAATTTTGCTGCTTCTGCTACCTTTGGTTTTGATACCTCTATCACTTTTTCTACTACCTGCTCATAGAGAGTTTTTATTATCTTAGTACAATTTGGCGTGCATCCACTAACTAGCTTGGGAATATTTGAAAATGAGTAGTCTTTGTTTCCAGGGTCTTCTCTCTCAGGAGAGAACCCTAAGAAAAATTCTTTTCCCACTTCTAATCCAGTTTGTTCTAATATATTTTTTAAATCTTCTTCTGTTGTTCCCGGATAGGTTGTTGATTCCAATATTATAGTTTGATATTTTTTTAGATTATCTCTTATTGTTTTTGTAGTATTAAAAACATATGTCATATCTGGGTTTCTGTGCTTGTCAAGTGGAGTTGGAACAGCTATGATTATGAAATCCACATCCTGTAGTTTTGAAAAGTCTGTGGTTGCTGTGTAGTAATCTTTTATACTTTCTAAATGCTCAGAAGAAATATGTTTTATGTAACTTTTATTCTGATTTATCTGTTCTATTTTTTTTTTGTCTATGTCAAAACCAATTACTTGAAATTTCTTCTTAGCGAAATTTATTAGTATTGGTAAACCAACATATCCAAGACCTATTATTCCAACTTTTACTTTTCTGGTTTTTATTTTATCTACTATTTCTTGAACTATATTTTTTGTCATCTTCTTTATTTTTATAGGTTCTATAAATTTATGTTTTTACCCTTTATAAATTGCAAGGTATTTAAGTTTTTTTTAATATTAGTAAGCATGTCGATATTGTGTATTCTCTTTCGTGACTTATACTTAGTTGGATGTCAAAGTTTGTAGTTCCCAGTATTTTCTCTATCTTTTCTGAAATAACTTGATCCAATTCAACAGTAGAATCATGATTTATGGATATTTGATTGAAATTCAGTTTGTATTTTACTGCTTTAGTTATAGATTCTTTAGCGCAGAACCTTCCGGCTATGAATTCCAATTTCCTATTTATATTTTTAATTCTTTTAAAAGTTTGCATTTCTTTATCACTCAGAATCCTTTTTATAAAGGAAATATTTTTAATATTTTTTTTTATTCTTTCATTTTTCAATATATCTGTTCCTATGGTTATAACGAGATTTTCTGTATTTCGTAATTCCATACTGATAATAAGATATCTTCCAATTTATATTTAGGTTGGAATCCGAGTTTATTCTTTATCTTCTCTGCTTGTGCTACTAATATTGGAACATCCCCTTCTCTTCTGTTGTCAATAGTATACCTGAATTTATGATGAATTTTTTTATTGAAAATCTCCATTGATTTGTTAACAACTTCTAAAACTGAGTATCCTTTGTTTATTCCTATATTGAATGTTTCATTTTCTATTTCTTCATTGAGGAGTTTTTCCATACATAGTAGATGTGATTCTACTAAATCTTCAATATGAATGAAGTCTCTTATACACGTGCCATCAGGTGTGGGAAAGTCATTACCAAATATTTTGAAAATTTTTCCCTCTATTAGAGACTTTATAAGTAGTGGTATTAAATGTGTTTCTGGGTTGTGTTCTTCTCCAAGATGACCAATTGTTCCAGCAGGATTGAAATATCTCAAATTTATGAAATTTAATCCCTTCTGTGAATATTTGGATATTATATCTTCTGATATTTTTTTTGAAAGAGCATAAGAAGATTGTGGGTTGAGAGGATGATTCTCGTCTATTGGAATATATTTTGCTTGACCATATACACTTGCACTTGAAGAAAATATTAAGTTGTTTATCTCGTATTTATTCATTAAATCCAACAGATTGAGTGTTGAGGTAATATTATTATGAAGATATTTGTGGATTTCCTTCTCAGATTCTGATACTATTGTATAAGCTGCGAAGTGGATAACACTATCTATCCTTAAACTCTTCGTATTAAGATGTTCAAATAATTCATTAAAATCAGTATAGTTACACATATCAATTTTATAAAATTCGATATTTTTGGGATAATTTAGTTTTAATTTTTCTAAATTTGAAGTTTCTTGTTTATCAATTATAATACATTTGGCATTGTATTTTTGAATTATTTTAAAGGTTGTACAGCTTCCTATGTATCCTGCTCCTCCTGTAATAAGGATATTCATACTTGTGTCGAGGCAACTGCGAAGTTACCTTTATCCTCCTCTATCCCTGTTAATTTTAATTTCAAATATTTTGGTGTTCCTTGATACTGGGTTTTTACTCTTATAAAATTATGAGTATATCCATATCCATTTTCTTCTAACAATACTTCATAATGTTTACCAATTCTTGATTTTATGAATTCCTTGCTCTGTTGTAAACTAATATTCATTAATATTCTTTCGTATTCTTTAACTTGATTGTAATCTATTTTTATATGTCTCATTTTTTGATAAGCATAAGTATATGGTCTAAAAGAGAAGGGAAATATATGTATCCTGTGAAATCTGGCCTGTTTCACTGCTTTTATAGTCTCTTCAAAATCTTTTTCGGTTTCTGTTGGAAAACCAACAATTATATCTGTTGTTATACCTAAATCAGGTATATTTTTATATAGATACTCGACTATATCCATGTATTGTTCTATTGTATAGTTTCTTTTCATTAGTTTAAGGATTCTATTGCTTCCACTTTGTAAAGAAAGGTGTAAAAATTTGCATATTTTGTCATTTGTAGCCATTATTTCTATCAATTCATTATCTATTGTTATCAAGTCCATTGAGCTTAATCTTATTCTTGAATTTTCGGGTATGAGTGGTGTTATAGATTTCAATAGTTTTGCCAAAGAAGTGTTTATATCTAATCCATACTCTCCTAAACATATTCCCGTTAATGTTATTTCAGCTCCTATATCGGGATTATTTCTTATAGTTTGTGAAATTGATATTATTTCTTTTTGAACTTCTTCTATTCTTTTACTCCTGCTTCTACCTCTGGTAAATGGTATTATGCAAAAAGAACAAAAGTGATTACACCCATCTTGAACCTTAATGTAATATTTGAATCTATTAATTTTAAAACCATTATTTTTTACGGAATAATCTGTAGTTTTTAGCTGATTTTCTATAATTTCTATAACTTTTTCTTTTTGAGTTGATGGTATTATATAGATATTTTCACTTTTTTCTAAATAGTCTGGTGGTAGTATTTTTTGTTTTACTTCTTCAATAAGTGCTTTGTTGAGGGGAACTATACAACCCGTAATGAACAATTTTGAGTCCGGGTTAGATGAGAAAACTTTTCTTATTAATCTGAATGATTCTTTTTCAGCTTTATGTGTTACTGCACAGGTATTAAAAATTATAATATCTGCTTTGCCATCTTTGGAATTTTCTAGACCCATTTTTAATAGTCTATCTTCAAAAAATTCCATTTCCGCTTGATTAACTCTACATCCTAAATAATAAGTGCTGAACTTCATATATTTATAATCCTACACTAAAAAATAAAAATCCTCTGTATTGTATGTTAAATAGTACTAAACCTAATGTCTTACAAAAAACGAATGAAATTAGTCTTTCTACGAAACTATAATTTATCTTTTGATATTTACAATATATATGTTGTTTTTATTAAAACAGAAAAAACTATTATTACTGACTATTCCAAAATTGACAGAATTCATATCTGGTAATTCCAGAGGAATGAGTGTTTTTTCATTAATATTAAAAATTTGGAACTTTATCTTCCTTTTTTCCAATGAACTGAAAAGCACCTCATTTTCAGACAAGAACTTTGCCTGTATGAATTTTTCATTTTCAATATGTATTCTATCGTTATTTTTGTAATCAAATATGGTTAATTTACTCTTGTTATTTTCAATCGTTGAAATAAGAAGGTATTTTTTATTTACGTCGAAGAGATTATTTGTAACTAACGGAATTTCTGTAGTGATATTTTCAATAGATCTTTTATTAGTATACTGTTCACTAGTTATAATATTGTATAGTTTATTGTTTTTTATTAAGCCAATAAAGATATTTGAAGGATAATTTATCATCATTTGGTATGGTTGATCTTTAAAGAAAACCGATATTGAGTAGAGAGAAAAATAGGGGATTATTTTCAATGAGTTATTTTCATTTTCTATTTTACATATTACCACATCTTCACTAATTTCTTTTTGTTTTTTTAGATCCATTGTTAAAAAGATATCATTATTTGCAGACTTTATTAGTTTACTATCCAATGTAATTATGAAATTTTCTTCACCTTGTCTTATTTGATTATTGTATATTTTAGAAATTTTATGGTTTTTATAATCAAAAAAATATATATCCACTGGCTTCCAAGAAATAATGTAAGCATTTCCGTCTTTATCTATTATACTTTCTTTGTATCTTACTATTTCAGTGGGTATAATTTTGATAATTTTCTTGTTTTTTGAATCCATGATTGATATGAAATTTTTGTTAAGATTTTTTTCCGATTTATCCTGATAAAAAATTAGGATCTTATTATCAGGTAGTATTTTATAATCGTTTATTATATAATCTTGTGAAGGTATTAGTTTGTATATGTGTTCATTGAAATTAATATGAATTAACTCTGTGTTAATAGAGAAGCATGAAACCGTGGTTAGCATTATTACAACTATAATAATTAGTAGCTTTTTCAACATTTAATAACTACCTCCTTTTTATTTGTATTATTATCTAGTTATTTTTATTATTTTTTTATCGTGTAGCATCTATTAGAGAAAGATTAAAAACAAAAAGGGTGGTTATGTAACCACCCTTTTGTGATAGATTCACAATCTTACTACTTTCTAATTGCTTTTACTTGTATTGCAGCTGGCCACCAGTCCCACATTAGATACTTTTTGCCCTCGGTTGTTTCATAATATGAAACATATTTCCCATTATGATGGGTGGATATTTTGGAAATGTTGTATTCTTGAACAGGTATGAGTTCTCCACTATCTACTTTTGCGTTCATATTTCTATCAATCCATAACTTAAACCCTTTTAATTCATTACCTTCTATAAATCCATTCTTATCTTTGTCATATCTTTTAAGTTTCTCATATCCATCCGAGAATCCACCAGCTGTACCAAAGAGATCCAAAGCAGATTCCACTGTTTTACTTTCGGGAGCTACAAGCAATCCATCGTTAGGACCTACCACCCATTCAACTAAATCTTTTGTTCCATCACCTGTTATATCAAAGCTTACAATATTTTGTTGAAAGAATTTGGGTGCGTGTGGTAGCCAATACCCATAGGCAACGTCAACTTTCTTATTCTTATCCAAGTCTAGTATTATTGGTGAGTAATCGTATACTTGAAGAACTAGTTGATAATCTATACCTTCTGTTATGTGTTTATTTTCTATTATGGTAAAATCTCCTTCTTCAAATATGTTTATTTCTGTTCTGATATTTATAATATCTTGTGGCATTGAGTTACCTAAATAAACTCTGCCTGTTACATCTATGTAATGCCATACGCCATTTGATAATCCTGTTATTGTGTCTAAATAGTTTAGTTCTTCCTGGGTTAAGTTACTCCATGAACCGTAATCTATCCTATCCCAGTCGTTTCGTAGGAATGTTGGCCCAAGTGCTACTGCAGCCTGACCAGCGACTACTTTATGAACGTTAACATTATAAATATATGTATTTACTTGTTTGGTAATGTTTAGAGTATCTGTGTTTATTTCACCTTTTTTTATACCTGCGAATGATATTGACATTATTATAAGAGCTATCATAATGAGCCTTAACAATTTCATTTTCATCACCTCCCATAAATTTATTAATATAAATTTTTCTGGATTTGTTAAAAAAAGGTTACAAAAATTGAAAAATAATAGAGCTAAACAATATAAATTTTAAAATAAAAAAATATAAAAATAAAAGGATGTTTTTGTAAAAAAGAGAACTATTATAAGGTAAGGAAAGGGGGCCGCTAGCTCAGTGGAAGAGCACTTGCCTTTTAAGCAAGGGGTCCTAGGTTCGATTCCTTGGCGGCCCACTTTTGAACTATCTTACCAAAAATTATAGCCTCCGCTTCCCTCCTCTTTGTTTCTTTTCTCTTTCTTCACCCCCTCTTTTTTGTTTTTTTTCTTTCCTTAAAAGATAACCCAATTTTTAATTATCAAATTGTTCTTAATAATTATAACTTTCTTTTGTATATAATTAACAGTTTATTTGTTTCCGTTGTTGGTGCTTCTATAACTGTCATTGTATGTCTATTATCCGCTTACTTCTTTTATAAATCCAAGTCTATTTTTTCAAAAATTCTGTTGACTATTGTAATTGTTTCTTTTCTCTTTCCACAGGAATCAAAGGTTATATTTAATTTTGTGGTAATAAAACAGTTTGGTTTGATGGATAGCTTATGGGCTGTATTCTTGCCTTTTATCTCCAATTTGTTTACTCTTT
Organism: Candidatus Calescibacterium sp.; assembly: GCA_025057615.1. Classification (GTDB taxonomy): domain Bacteria; phylum DRYD01; class DRYD01; order DRYD01; family DRYD01; genus DRYD01. Next base: position 10,753 of record JANXBF010000004.1, read on the forward strand.
TACTATTTATTCAAGCTTTTAGATTCTATTCTTCAGAAATAGATGATTATACTGAACTTGAAGGATTTAACATTTTTCAGAAGATTTTTTTTGTTCAGATACCAATCTTGAAAAATTACTGTTTAACAGCATTTTTTACAAATTTTTTGAATTTATGGAATGATTTTCTTTGGCCACTGATAGTTCTACAGACTGATAAAAAATATACCGTTCAGGTTGGAATAAATTACATTTCTAAATCTTTAATATTTGAACCCACATATTTTGCTGCTGCTATTACAATATCAATAATTGTTCCAATTACAATTTTTGTCTTTTTTCAGAAATATTTTAATTAACTGAAGGGTATTTAACTGGTTATTGTAAAATAAAATATTAGGATGGATAAAGCCTATGAATTATATAATCAACTGTTAGCAAAGTTGAAATCTTATGGTTTAAATTGTTCTCTGGTCGATAAAGCCTTCAATTTTGCGAATAATTGTCATAAGGGACAGAAAAGGGTTTCCGGGGAACCTTATATAATTCACCCTATCGAAGTTGCCATTATCCTTTCTGAATACTATATGGATGAAGTTACTATTTCTTCCGCCTTATTACATGATGTTGTTGAGGATACATCTGTAAAAGTGGAAGATATATACAGAGAATTTGGGTCAGAAGTTGGATTTATAGTTGAAAGTTTGACCAAACTTCAAAAAATAACACCATTTATAGATATTAGTTTGTCAAACAGTAAAAATAGGGAAATAACCCTTTTGAACCTCAAGAGACTTTTTGTAAGCACTTCAAAAGATATAAGAGTTGTAATAATAAAACTTGCTGACAGACTCCATAACTTGAGAACTATCAAATATCTCAGTGCTGATAAGCAAAAAAGAATAGCTCTTGAAACTCTGGAATTCTATGTTCCCATAGCTCAAAAACTTGGAATTTGGAAAATCAAATCAGAAATGGAAGACCTTTCTTTTATGATCTATGATATACATACCTACAACATGATAAAATCTTATATAGAAGAAACCCGAAAAAAGATAGAACAAAATTATCAAGAGATTATAAGAATACTCAAGAATAAACTAGATGAGGAAAAGATAGAATCTACAATACAAAGCCGGATAAAAACTGTATATAGTATATACAATAAAATGACTAAAAGAGGAGTTCCTCTAAATGAAATAATGGACATCGGTGCTATAAGGGTTATTGTTAATACTGTTAATGAATGTTATCTTGTACTTGGTATGATTCATAATTTGTGGATGCCTATCCAAGATAGGATAAAAGACTATATTGCTAAACCAAAACCTAATGGTTATCAGTCTCTCCATACTGTTGTATACAATGAATACCCTGTGGAATTTCAGATAAGAACTTGGAATATGCACTATGCTTCTGAATTCGGCGTTGCTTCACATTGGAAATATAAAGGGATATCATCATGGGGAGAAATAGAAAAAATAATAAACAACTGGAAAAGGGAATTGGAGGGTATAGAAAATATTAAACCTGAAAATATTCAAGAAGAAGTGTTATCTGAAAACATATATGTTTTAACTCCCAAAGGGGATTGTATCGATTTACCAATTGAATCAACACCTATAGATTTTGCCTACAAGATACATACTGAAATTGGTAACAAGTGTTCAGCTTGCAAGGTTAATGGAAGGATAGTTCCCTTGGACTATAAACTGAAAAATGGAGATATTGTTGAAATTGTGGTTTCAAAAAACGCATCACCAACCCTTGAGTGGCTGAAAATTGCTAAAACAAGCTATGCCAGAACAAGAATTAAGCAGTTCCTAAAAAATAAGAACAAAAAAGAGTATATTCAAAAAGCTCATGAATTATTTGCAAATATTATAAAAACTCTTAAAGAAAATAAAATAAATAAAGATAACATAGATATTAACAGTTTAATAATGGAAATTTTTGAAAAGTACTACAAAAATGCTTATAAAGAAGTAGAAGACTTTATACTTGCCATAGGTGCAGGTGATGTAAAATCTGAATCTATTGAATCAAAGATCAAACACATTCTTTATGAACGGAAAGTTAGTAAAGTAGAGAATATTGTACAACAAGAAAACAACAGTATAGTATTGGGAGGGGGAATACTTTATAAGTTTGCAAAATGTTGTAAACCTGTTTTCCCACAACCAATAGTAGGGTATATTACCAGAGGTAACGGTATATCAGTTCATAACCAGAGCTGTGAAAACATAAAAAATTTAAATGGCCAGATTATAGGTTTAAAATGGGAAGATATTAAAGATAAAAAACCTCTTTCTTTACAAATTTTAGCTTCTGATAAAAAAGGTCTTTTGCAAGAGATATTGAAAATAATTTCATTGAGTGCTGTTAATATAACAAGTATGGAAGCAAATGTGTCTAATGGAAAAGCTCAAATAAATATAGTTCTTGATATACCAAAGAATATGGATGTTGAAAAATTGAAAATAAATCTTCTAAAAAAAGTTCCAAATATAATTGATATCAAACACTAAGAATTTAAGATAAAGATTCAATGAATTTATTTCTGTTTGGAATGAGAATCGTCATATGAAAATGGAAGTATCAAGAGAAAGAAAAAAAGGTAAAGTATACAACTATATTGCTTATGATGAAAGCGGTGTAAGGTATGCTGGTTTAATCGAAGCTTATTCTGAAAAAGAAGCAGAACGTATTCTGAGAGGTGGAGGATACAGAAAGATAAGAATAAAAGAACTCAGTAGATGGCAATATAATTTCATATCCATTTTTGTTAGGTTATCCTATCAGGAGGTTATGTTATTTACTAGACAGGTTGCTGAAATGCTTAAAGCTGGTTTTCCAATTGCGAGGTTATTTGATGTTATTGCTCTATCTACTTCAAACAAAAAATTGGCTCTTATTTGTTTGGTTATAAAAGAAAATTTGAAATCTGGTAATGCTATAAGTACTGCTTTACAAAGATACACAGATATATTTAATCCTGTTTATATTGGTTTAGTCAGAATAGGAGAGAAAACTGGTCAGCTTTTTGATATTATGGAAGAACTGGCAAAGTACCTTGAAGAAGAGCATAAAGTCAGATCTAAACTTATTTCCTCATTAATATATCCAATTTTTGTTCTGCTTATCACATTTCTCATAGTTTGGGGACTGATTGTGTTTATCTTTCCAAAATTATTTGAAGTACTTCAGGGGTTTGATGTTCCAATTCCTTTACTTACACAAATTCTATTAAAGATTTCTGAAATATTATCCAATCCATTAATTTTGGGGTTAGGTTTTAGTGTGATTTTTATTACTTCTTTATTTTTTAGATTTTTTTCAGAGCTGTCCCCTCAATATAAAATATTGGTAGAAAAAATAATTTTTTCGATACCATATATTGGATATATAATGTTCAAAATATATGAGTTAAGATTTGCAAGAGCATTGCTGTTGGTTTTAAGAAGTGGTATGTCTTTTCTTGAGGGTATGCGAAATTTGGAACAATCGTTTGATAGCGGAATTATGAAAGATGTTGCAATAAGGTTGCAAAGATATTTAAAGGAAGGAGAATACTTGACTAATTCTCTTTATAAAGTAAAGTTTTTCTCTCCTTTTTTTATTAATATGATTAAAACGGGAGAAGAAACAGGAGAACTTGAAACTATGCTTGATAAAATTTGTCAAAACCTAGAATTTGAAATAAAAACCAAAATAGAAGCTTTATTGTCAGCATTTGAACCTGCATTGGTTGTTTTTTTAGGAATTATTGTTGGAATAATTCTATTTGCCGTGTTTTTACCAATTGCAAGTATAATAGGAACGGTGACAAAATATTAGGAAGGATTAAAATAAATATTTAATGAATTCTTATCTTAGGGGCGACGTAGCCAAGTGGCAAGGCAGGGGCCTGCAAAGCCTTGATTCCCGGGTTCGAATCCCGGCGTCGCCTGAATTTTATCAAGTGCTTAATAGAATAGTAATTGCATTATTGCTAATTGTTATAATTATTCAGCAGTTAGTTATTAATACAAACTCTCAAAAAGCTTATTCTGAACACGAGAGAATGGTTATAGATGCTATAGAAAAGGTAAAAAAGTCCGTGGTTAGGATAGATGCCTGGTCTTCTGAAGGTAAACCCAAGGAACTTGGATCTGGAGTTGTTTTTACACCCAATGGACACATAATCACTAATGCTCATGTTATAAAGGATACTGAAACTATTAATGTTACTTTCTTTGATGGGAAAAAAAAGGTTGGAATACTTATAGATTACTCTGATCAATATGATATTGCTGTTTTAAAAGTTGATCCCACAGGTTTAACAATAGTTCCAGCTGAATTTGGTGATGCTAATAAACTCAGACTTGGACAGACTGTCGTTGCAGTTGGTAATCCTCTTAACTTTGGATGGACTTGCACTATAGGTATAGTAAGTGGTCTTAATAGAAACATAAGGGCTGATAATAGAATATATGAGGGTTTAATTCAGACAGATGCTGCCATAAATAGAGGCAATTCAGGAGGAGCTCTGATAAATTTAGCAGGCCAAGTAATCGGTATAAACACTCTTGTTTATAGAGGTAAAAGTGGGGCAGAGGGAATGGGATTTGCTATAACCTCAAACAAAGCTCGCTATGTCGCAAATGATATGCTAAAGGGAAGAGTTCTTGTTCCTCAGAGAGCTTGGATAGGAATTGAACCAATAGAGATAACTCCTCAATTAGCTGAAAAATACGCTTTACCTGTAAATTATGGAATATATGTTAAAGCTGTTGTTCCTGATGGACCCGCCGATAGATATGGAATAATACCAGGAGATATAATAACTAAACTTGATGATAAGATTGTTGATAGTATTGCTAAATTTAATATGATGATAGAATCTAAAAAGCCCGGAGATTTCATTAAGGTTACTGTCTATTCAAATAACGTTGTGAAAGTTATAAATGTCAAGCTTGATTTTAGAAGCAGATAAGGAGGGTAATATAATATGTTGATTCAAATGAATTTTGCCTATTTTTTCATCTTTTTTGTCACCTTTGTGGCAGTTGTTTTTGCTCTTGTTAATCTTATTATTCCTTTAATTTTGGCTCCAAAAGATTGGGAAGAAAAGGATCAGAGACTTCGTATGTTTAAATTTTGGAGGAATTTTCCCTATGAATCTGGCGAGATTAACCCTATACCTGCCAGATTTCAATACAATATTCACTACTATATGTATGCCATTCTGTTTGTTATATTTGATATCGAGGTGTTATTTTTTATTCCCTGGGTTGTTACTCTTCAACAAATTGGTTGGATAACTTTAGTAGAGATGATAATATTCGTCTTAATTTTGTTAGTGGGATTATACTATGCTATTGCTAAAGATGGGCTGAAGTGGAGGTGATTTTTGTGGGTTTTGATATTAAGAGCAGATCTGAGTTACCTATTCCATCCAGTGGTATAGAGGTTGTTCCTAAACTGAGAAGGTTACCAGCTTTGAAGGAATTTTCTATAAAGGATAAGGTTCCTGTTTATTTGGAGTCCTTGCCAGGTGGACAGCTCATTATTACAAAGGTTGATGATATTTTGAAATGGTCAAGGTCAGGTTCTCTATGGTATTTGCTATTTGGTTTGGCTTGCTGTGCTATAGAGATGATGGCTACTGGTGCTTCAAGATTTGATTTTGAAAGGCTTGGCATGCCTTTCAGAGCCTCTCCTCGTCAATCTGACCTGATGATCCTTGCAGGAACAATAACATGGAAGATGGCTCCTAGAGTTAGATTATTATACGAGCAAATGCCACATCCGAAATATGTCATTGCTATGGGAACCTGTACTATAAGAGGTGGCCCTTATGTTTATCAATGTTACTCTGTTTTACCTGGTGCTGATGTGATTGTTCCTGTTGATGTTTACGTTCCCGGGTGTCCTCCAAGACCTGAAGCTCTTCTTCATGGATGTATGGTTTTACAAGAAAAAATCAGAGCAGGTAATTATTCTAAGTAATTTGTAATTTTTATAAAACTTTTTACATATTTTTTACATAATACCTTAGATAAAATTAATCTGTCGAATGCAAATAAAAAGGGACTTAAAATATTTAGGGATGATGAAATAAGATCTATATTACCCGATGAAATCAATGGTCTTTCTCAAAAGATAAATGTTCCTGAAAAGAATGTTAATCTAAATATTACGGGTATTGACAAGTTACATAAAGAAGGAATAACAGGTAAGGATGTTGTTATTGCCATACTTGATTCAGGGGTTTATAATCATGAGGACCTTGGTGATAGGATAACTCTATTCTCTGATGAAACTGGTTCAAATGAAAATAATCCTCATGATAGAAGCGGACATGGAACTCATGTTGCTACCATTGCTGCTGGGAAGGGTAAATTTATAGGAGTTGCTCCTGATGCTGAAATATGGGCTTTTAAAGTTCTAAACGATGATGGTAAAGGAAGTATATCAAAATGTTATAAAGGCGATTAACAAAATAGTTGATAAGGCAAAAGGAATGGATAAGAAAGTGGTTGTTAATATGAGTTTGGGTGGCCCAGCTACTAAACCTTGGGACCAAGATCCATTGTGTATAGCTATTCATAATGCCATTAAAGAAGGAATATACTTCGTTGTTGCAGCTGGTAACAGTGGTCCAAAGGAGGGAACTGTAGCTACACCGGGAATAACTCCTGATGTTATAACTGTTGCTTCTTATGATGATAAAAAAACTGAGGATTTGAAAGATGATGATATTGCTATAAGTTCCTCAAGGGGGCCAGTTTTAAATGCACCCGATGATAATTCCAAAATTAAACCTGATATAGCCATATCTGGTGTAAGAATATGGGCAGCAAATTCTCCTGGAAGCAGGATAGATAAGCAAGCGGATTTGGGTTTGGTACCCCGTACGGCCGATAAAAAATACGTTGCTTTGTCTGGTACTTCTATGGCTGCTCCAGCTATATCGGGAATAGTTGCTCTGATTTTACAAGTCAACCCTTCTTTAAAACCCCATGAAGTTAAGAAAATAATAATTGAAAATGGAATACCTCTAAATAAGAAAGACCCAACCGATGGTAAACCATATGATAAATATGATCAGGGTTCAGGATTAATTAATGCTTATCAAGCTGTAAAAAAAGCCTCTAAAATTATGAACACTAAAAAGTATTGAATATATGCCTGCTTATAATAACAAACGTAAAAAAATTATAATAAAAAATGTTATTAAAAAATTAAAGAAGGATAATTGGTATGGATTAGAGAAATTTATATATGATCCAGCGTAGCTCAGGTGGTAGAGCAGGTGCCTGTTAAGCACCGGGTCGCAGGTTCGAGTCCTGCCGCTGGAGCTCCTTAACCTATATCATACTCATATGCAAGAACTAATAGACTTCTTTGAAACATTTAAATTTAATATAACGATTAAGGGACACATATTTGTAATTTCAGGTTTCTCAGGTGTTGGTAAGGGAACCGTTATAAAAGAATTGTTAAAACGCAATCCAAATATGTATTTTTCTGTATCTTACACCACACGTCATAGAAGACATAATGAAGAAGACGGTGTAGATTATCACTTTGTAGATAAAGAAACCTTTAAAAAAATGATACTCAATGACGAATTCTTAGAGTGGGCAATAGTTAACGGTAATTTTTATGGAACTCCCAAAAGTATTACTATATCCAAAATAGAGAAAAACATAGATGTTATACTTGATATTGATGTTAAAGGAGCTATACAAGTTAAAAGTAAATTACCAAACTTAACTACTCTTATATATATTATCCCTCCAACTGGTAAGGAGCTTCTTAATAGATTGTATAAAAGAAATACTGAAAATATTCATGAAATTGCAACAAGGATAACAACTTCATTAATAGAGATTAATTATATTAACGCTTATGATTACATAGTTGTTAACGATGAATTAGAAAGATGTATAGATGATGTGGAACAGATTTTAAAGGTTCAAAAAATGAGTTCTAAAGTTCAATTTCTATCAATAACCGCTAGCAAGGAAGCGGAATAAAAGAACCTTGCTATATAAAAAGGAGAGCCAATGAACGAATTTTATCCACCAAATGATGAACTCCTAAAAAAAACCCCCTGTAACTCAAGATTTATCCTCATTAATGCAGCAGCAATAAGAACCAGAAAAATACTTGAAAACAAAATTTTAATACCAATAAACTATAAATTAAATAAACCGTACGAAAGGTCACTGGAAGAAATATATAACGATAAAGTGAAAATAATATTCGAAAAAGAAGAAAAAAAAGAAAGTATACTGAGGTTAATTGCTGAACAGTATATATCTTAAATATGAAATTATTATTTCTCGTATATAAAGATTTAATTCTTACGATAAAATCTAAATTCATATTATTTTTTTTTATAAGTTTATGTATTTTTTATTTTGTATCTAATTCTATGTCAGATATAAAATTTAAAGTTAATATAATAGCTCCTGAGGGAATCAAACAAAAAATGGTTAATTATATTGAAAATAACAGTAACAAAAAAATAGTATTTGATTCAGAGAATCCCAATATCACTATTAAAATTGATGCACAAAAAACATACTGGATAGTTGATTTAGATGTTAGCTCTTTTAACTACTTGAAGTTTGTCCCGATGATAAATTTGATGCTTTACAAATTTTTCTTCTTGTATAATAACCAAATTGACCCCATAAAGATTAGGTTATCCAATACTTATGGTGGTATGGAAAACATGATTTCCATGTTTTTATTGAACATGTCTATTTGGGGATTAATTTCATTTTCTTCAAGTGAAATTATTAGAGAGAAAATCAAAAAAACTGCTCTAATTTTTAATAATGTTAACATGTTTATTATTTCTAAATCAATTGTCAATTCTATGATTTTTCTTCTTATTCTGATCTTATATAACTTACTATTTAACAAATTAAGTTTTAATGATTTGGTTCATTATTTTGTGGCTTTTTCTGTTTTTGTATATGTACATGGATTTTTATCTTGGGTTATTAAAAATCCTCATATTTTATCTTTATTTAATTTGCTCATAGGATTTTTCATAATGTTTTTACCTTTTTATAGCCAGAGTTTAATTTTTGATTTAGGTTTTTGGTTTTTATTTACTATGTTGTTTGCTGCAATAATTTTAAGTTTAATAATAACCAAAAAAAATAAAGAATTACAGAAGGTAGTGTGGGAATAGCTATGAAAGAAATAAAGGAATTGCAGAATGATGCGGACTTATCTCTGAATCTTTTCCTTTTGCCAAAGGATGAGCTCATAGAAATAGCAAAAACTGTTGGTATAAAAGTCAACTCAAAATCTAGTAAAGAAGATATAATAAAGAATATAATGGAATATGAAGCTCAAATGACAGGATTTGAGAAAGTAGAAGGGACTTTAGAAATACTTGAAAACTATGGATTTTTACGACGCGATTTTTATATCCCATCACCTGAAGATGTATATGTCTCTTTGAATCTGATAAAAAAATATAATTTGAGGACGGGGGATTATATTCTGGGTTGGGCGAGATCCCCAAAAGAAAATGAAAAATATAGAAACCTCCAGAGAATTTTTAAAATATCGAACTTAAATCCCGATGAGATTCAAAAGAGGCAGACTTTTGAAAAACTGGTTCCTATTTTTCCTCATCAAAAATTGAATCTGGAAATACCAAATGATATCTCACTTAGAATAATTGACCTGTTTACTCCAGTAGGTAAGGGGCAGAGAGCTTTGATAGTTGCTCCTCCGAGAGCTGGCAAAACCACTTTACTAAAAAAAATAGCCCAAGCTGTTAATAAAAATCATCCTGAAGTTTACGTCATGGCTCTTCTTGTTGACGAAAGACCTGAGGAAGTAACCGATATGTCACGCTCCATTAAAGCAGAAATTGTTAAATCAACATTTGATGAGATACCAGAAAAACATCTTAAGGTTACTGAATTAGCTGTAGAAAAGGCCAAGAGCATGGTAGAACTTGGAAAAGATGTTCTTATCATTATGGACAGTTTGACAAGATTAACAAGAGCTTGTAATTTGGTTTTGCCACCTACGGGAAGGACCCTTTCAGGTGGATTGGATACATCTGCCATTTATAGACCCAAAAAATTCTTCGGAGCTGCCAGAAAAATAGAAAATGGTGGAAGTTTAACAATTGTGGCAACTGTATTGGTTGAAACTGGTAGTAAAATGGATGAGGTTATATTTGAAGAGTTCAAAGGAACAGGAAATATGGAACTCCATCTTTCCAGAATACTTAGTGAAAAAAGGATATTCCCAGCAATTGACATAAATAAATCTGGTACAAGGCATGAAGAACTGCTCCTAGAAAGTAATACTCTTCAGGTTATTTGGACTCTAAGGAGACTTATAAGTAAGCTTGAACCTGAAGAAGCTACACAAAAAATAATAGAGTACATAAAAAAGACGAAGAATAACCAGGAATTTATAGAAATTATGAGAAAACAAATAAACATATAAATGGAAATTTGGATTTTCAATCACTATGCCACCACTCCTAATTACCCCGGAGGCACCAGACACTTTGATTTTGCTAAACAATTGATTAAAAAAGGACATAAAGTTACTATTTTCTCGTCAAGTTTTCATTATTTACTCCTTCAAGAAACTAAAAAATATGAGGATACCTTTTACAAAATTGATGATTACAATGGTGTCAGATTTGTATGGATAAAAACAAACTCCTATGTGAAAAGTGATTGGAAAAGAGTAATTAACATGTTGGTTTATTCTTACAGAGCTTATTTAGTTGGGAAAATTTTGGGAAAGCAGAAGAAACCAGATATTATCATTGGCTCATCGGTGCATCTTTTTGCACCTTTTATTGCCTATTTGTTAAGTAAGTATTTCAGAGTTCCTTTCATTCTAGAGTTAAGGGATTTATGGCCTCAAGCACTGATAGATCTTGGAGTCAGTAAATATCACCCTTTTATAATTGTTCTTTCCATATTGGAAAAGTTTTTGTATCAAAAAGCGAATAAAATTATCTCTCTTTTACCAAATGTTAGTGAATATCTTAAAAAATATAAGGTTGAGGAAAAGGTTGTTTGGATACCAAATGGTATAGATTTGGAAAGAATTAAAATTAATGAATCCCAGAATAATAATAATGTAAATAACGATACTATAAAGGTAGCATATGCTGGTTCTATGGGAAAAGTCAATGATATATCAATAATTGTTGATTTAGCTCATGAGATTAATAAAAGATTTAATAATGTTAAGCTTGTTATTCTTGGTGGAGGATACGAAGCCAGTTCAATAAAAGAAAAAATAAAGAATTTAAATAATGTTATTTTTTTTGATAAGCCTGTTTCTAAAGATATGATTTATGGAGTTTTGAAAGATTTTGACATATTATTTTTTCATATATCTGATATATTTCCATATGGTATAAGTTGTAACAAATTATTTGATTATTTAGCTGTTGGAAAACCTATTATTTTTTCTGCAAATGTTCCCAACAATTTGATTGAGGATGCCAAAGCGGGAATAACCGTTAAAGATAGATCTGTAAATAAAATAATTGATGCCCTAGAAAAAATCTTATCCCTTTCTGAAGAGGAAAGAAGAAAAATGGGAGAAAACGGAAAAATATACGTTGAAAAAAATTATTCTGTTCAACTCTTGGCAGAAAAGTTGGAAGCCGTTATTCAGGAGGTATATTCTGATTTTATGAAGAAATAATATCTATCCTATGAGGTGAAAATGTATGAAAGTATTAACACGAAAACAAATGCAAGAAAGAGACAAAGAAACTATAGAAAAGTTGAAAATTCCGTCTTTGGTTCTTATGGAAAACGCTGGATTGGCAGTCGTAGAGGTAATACATAATAACTATATTGATATTGCTAGAAAAGGTGTTATTATTGTTTGTGGCAGTGGGAATAATGGCGGAGACGGAATGGTTATCGCAAGGCATCTATTTCTCAGAAATATACCAGTTAAAGTTTTTATTGCTTCTAAGATAGGCAAACTAAAATCTGATGCACTAACACAATTTAATATATTAAAAAACCTTAAAGTTCCAATTATTTCCATTGAAGATAACCAAGATGAGGAAGTGGAGGAAGAAAATTTCATTCAGAGATTGGTTTTAGAGTTCGGGTTTAGTCCTCTTGTTATTGACTCACTGGTCGGTATAGGCATTAAATCTGAGATTAGTAAATTTTATGATAGAATTATTCAGGTAATTAATAAATTTGCTAATATTGTTATAAGTGTTGATGTTCCAAGTGGGTTAGACATTGATACAGGTAAGTTCTTTGCCACAGAACCAGTCAGAGCTACAACAACAGTGACATTTGCATATCCTAAGTTAGGATTATTCCTGTATCCTGCTTATCTATACGTTGGTAAGCTAATTGTCGCAAATATTTCTATACCTTATATCAATAAAAAAGATGATCCCGACATACATGTAATATTACCTTTTGAAGTTGCAGATTCTATCCAATATTTCCCACCAAATTACTATAAAAATAAATTGGGAAATATTTTGATTATTGGTGGTAGTTATAAATACACAGGTGCTCCAATTTTGGCTTCCCGTGCAGCCTTTAAATCTAATGCAGGTATGGTATACTTGTTGGTTGATAAAAGTATTCATTCAATTATTTCTTCTAAATCTGTTGAAGAGATAGTTGAATCCTATGATAAGAGTAACTATGAAGACTTGGTGAGTTCTTATTATTCTAAAGTTCAAGTTATACTCTTTGGAAACGGAATAGAAGATAACCAGGTAAATTATAATATTTTAAAGCATATTATTTCAAATTTCAAGGGAGTTTTGATAATAGATGGTACAGGAATACAAATGTTTTATGACTATTTTATTAATAATAAAAACGAATTTAGAAATGGTAAAGTTAATTTAAAGAGGATAATTTTAACTCCTCATCCTGGTGAGTTAGCAAGTTTTTTCCCTAGAGTATCACCAAAAATTAAAGTTTCAGTTTCTGATGATATAGTTAGATTGAATAATTCTATGAGATTGGCAAATTTTATTCCCAATAGTGTAGTTGTTTCAAAAGGTAATCCATCTTTCATATGTTATTACAATAATGTTGAAAATATCTATATAAACATAACCAATGGATTGGCTTTAGCAAAAGCTGGTAGTGGAGATGTTCTTGCCGGTATGATCTCTGCTTTTGTAGCAAATTCTTTCTTTACTATCAATAGAAATTATGAAGATATAATAATTGAGAGTATTAAAAACTCTGTTTTTCTACATGGATTAGCTGCTCAGATATCTAGAAAAAGTAACACATATTTGTCCAATATTCCATCGAACGTAATAGAAAACATACCCAAAGCAGTTGAATATATTGTCCAAAATTATTCAAAAAATATTAATGTTATAAATTTTCAATCATTTTCTAAATCGATTATTGAATATTTGCAAATAGTTGATATATAGGGGGTAATATGAAGATATTTGTTGATGAAAAAGAAGTTTTACTTACGGATGAGCAGAGTAATCAAACAATTTATTCCATCTTAGTAGGTTTGGGTAAATATATCCCTGTTGGCTGCCATTTGGATGGTCTCACTCCAATTGGTGCCTGTAGGATGTGTATTGTGGAAGTTGCCGGTTTCAGAAGACCTGTTTCTTCTTGTATAACTAAACCATATAATGAAATGAGAATATATACTGATACTGAAAAATTAAAGGTTTACAGAAGGTACCTGACTGAATTTCTTTTTGGAGAGAGGCCACACCCTTGTAATGTGTGCCTTGCTGATGGGTTCTGTGATCTTCAATCATGGAAATTTAAGATATTTGAAATACAAAAAAATCTTGTCAGTTATAATGAAGAGAATATTAATGTAGATGAAACTCATAAGCTATATGTTTTGGATCATAACAGATGTATATTGTGTTTTAGATGTGTTAGGATTTGTCACGAATATGCTGGACCTCATACTTTAGATGTAAAGGGTATGGGTAGTAATGCCAGAATTACAATAGATTTTGATGATAAATGGGGAGACTCTAAAACCTGTATAAATTGTGGTAAATGTGTTATGGTTTGTCCTACTGGAGCTTTGTATATGAAAAACAAGGAGGTATCAAAAACTAGAAGATTTGATATGCCCAAATTCCTTGAATCAAAAGGTAAAAAAATAAGAACTTTTGAATCAATTGTTACTTATTAGTTATTTATTATATGAGATACAGTAGATACTTTTTATTTACGTCAAAAGAAAAACCTGTGGGTGCTTTGAATGTCAGTCATTCAACACTCTTGAGAGGTAACTTTATTTCTCAGTTATCTGCAGGGATATACAATTTCTTGCCTATTGGTTTTAGGGTATTGAAGAAAGTTTGGAAAATTATTGAAGAAGAGATGGATAGGATTGGTGCTTTTGAGGTTTTAATGCCCGCTTTGCATCCTTCTGAGTTATGGAAAAAAACTGGTAGATGGGAAACTATGGACAATGTAATGTTTAAGCTTCAAGATAAGAAAGGTTCTGAATTTGTTCTGGGTACAACCCATGAAGAAATTATAACTGATATTGTATCAAAATTTGTAAAGAGTTATAAGAATTTACCGATTCTTTTGTATCAAATACAGGTTAAATTTAGGGATGAAATTAGGCCAAAAGGTGGATTGATTAGAGCAAGAGAATTTATAATGAAAGATCTTTATAGTTTTCATACTTCTTGGGAGTGTCTTGATCGAACTTACCAAGATGTTTATAATGCTTACCAACGTATATTCAGAAGGTTATCTATTCCGGTTGAGGTTGTTGAAGCTTTTTCAGGACCCATTGGAGGAGATGTATCCCACGAATTCATGGTGATAACAAATGCTGGTGAAGATAAATTTGTAAAATGTAGCAAATGTGGATATTCTGTTAGCACAGAAATAGCTCAAGTTTTTAAGAAAAAAATAGATTATGGATATAATCCAAAATATGAACTTCAAAAGGTATATACTCCAAATATCTGTTCTGTTGAAGAATTGGTAAATTTCTTAAAAAGAGAGAGCAAAGATTTTGTTAAGAGTATCTTGTATAAAATGAATGAAAGATATGTTTTAGTTTTGGTCAGAGGAGATAGGGAAATTAATGAAATAAAATTATCAAAACATTTGGGTAGTGACTTGGTGTTAGCCAATGAAGAAGATTTTGAAAAGATAGAGAGTATAATGGGGTTTGTCGGACCAATAGGGTTGAAAGAAAATGTGAAAATAATTTCTGACTACTCTGTATATGGATTAAGAAATATTATAATAGGTGCAAATGAAAAGGATTATCATTATATAGGCGTAGACTATGATAATATTCCCATTTCTGAATTTGCTGATTTATCGGTAGTGGATGATGGCGATCTATGTTTTAAATGTGGGGGAGAATATAGGATATATCCTGCTCTTGAACTCGGACATATATTCAAGTTGGGAACAAAATACAGTGAACCTCTCAATGCTTACTTTACTGATAAAGATGGTAAAATTAAGCCGATAATTATGGGATGTTATGGTATTGGTGTAACTAGAATAATTTCTGCCATAGTGGAATCCTATTCTGATGAAAATTCTATATCTTGGACTTTTAACTCTGCTCCTTTCTTTGTGTATTTGATTACCATAAATATTGATGATGAAACTCAGAGTACTTTTTCTGAGCGTATTTATAATCAGCTTATTGAAAATGATATAGAGGTTTTGTGGGATGACAGAAAAGAATCAGCTGGAATAAAATTCAAAGACTGGGAATTAATAGGAATTCCATTCTGTATTGTTATAGGATCAAAAATCTCAACAAATAAGGTTGAATTGAAAATAAATAAAGGTTTTGCTAAAACAGTAAAAAATGTCGATATTGAAATCTTAGAAAGCTTAATAAAAAATTTATTTGTTGATGTAAATGTTGATGATATTGTATTTTTGATTAAAGATATTTATGTTCAATTAGATAAAAGGTATAATGAATATGTCTAGTTTAGTAGTTAGAAATCTTGATCTGAATTTCCTTAACAGTTTCAATAATGTTGATGACCACTCTAAACTTTTGGAATTCGTTAATGAGTTAAAGGGTTATACTTTGAGTTATATAAAAGAGATAACGGATTTTAAGCAAAAGAATTGGTTAATAAGTAGGATCAATGACTATATGATCTATTCGGGTAAGATGGTCAGGTCTTCTTTTTTCTATATTTTTGTATTGGGCATGGTTTCAGGTAGTTTCTTAGAGGAGGAGTTTTGGGATAAAATTTTTAGACTTGGAGCAATATTTGAATTGGCTCACTCTGCCACTTTGGTGCATGATGATATCCTTGATGGTGCTCGTAAAAGGAGAGGAAAACCATCTGTGCATATAAAATTTGGTATCGACGGAGCTATAATCTTTGGAGATATACTTATAATATCTATCCTTAATAGAGCTTATGATGTTAATCCTCTCTATTCAAAAATTCTTATGAAAGCTTTGGAGAATATGTGTTTAGGAGAAGTTTTACAATATCAAAATAAGTACAATGTTTACTTGAAAGATGAGGAATACTTCAATATTCTATTGCTAAAAACGGGAGTTCTATTTGGTGCTATATCAAATATAGGTTATCATTTGGGATGTGACTATTCTAAAACTATTTTTGAATATAGTACAGCAGATTACATATCTAATTTGTTTAATAGATATGGTGTGGCTTTTCAGATAGTTGATGATATATTAGATTATATACAAAATGAAAAGGTACTGAAAAAAGACGCTAATAATGATTTACTTACTGGTAGAATCACTTATCCCTTAATTTTATTGATGAAAGATAATGAGAATAGGGAAAAAATGAAGAGAATTTGGTTAAAAAATCCATCTTATTTTTCAACTATCATAACAAAAGAGCTGAAAAATAGAAAATCACTTTTAGAAGAATCTTTAAACAAATCCAAGGAATTCATGGATCTGAATTCTCTGGACTATATCGCTCAGAAAATAGGATTGAAAGATGTCTTCAAAAATTCACTGAAGATGATCATAAGTTCTCTAATCCACAGACAGTATTAATGATTTTTCCAAGAAATAGTTTTCTTATTGATATAAGTAACCTTAATAAAGAGGGAACCGTAAAAGATTTATTTACAAAAGACGTTTTACTTAAGATAGTAAATAAATCCAAGAATGACATTCTATCCAGAGTTGTAAATTTTATGAGTTTCAGATTTATTGGAAAAATGGAATGGGATTTTATTTTTGGTGAACAACCTGTTATAAAAATTGAGAAAAAAGTATTTGATACCTCTATCTACATTAAATATAATTTCAATAATAGTTTTTATAATTTATACAGAGTGGATGTTATTAATAGTATTTTTCCTTTTTCTTCTGTATTTAGTATCTACGATTCTAATGGTGTTGAATGTTTTAGGTGCAAAAAGGATGGTGTTTTGGATTACAAAGTTGTTGACAATAAAGGTATTGTATATGCTACTATAAATAAGTCTTCTTTAAGAGTTTTGAAGGAAGAATATTATGTAAGTATTGAAAGGTTATTGGATTCTTACCAGAACTACATTTTTTTATCATTGCCTGTAATTATCAGTGTGTTTGATTGATTTTTTTGTCAATTAAGATTTTTATAATGGAAATAGTAGGAACAGAGATAAACATGCCAAAAATCCCATATAATTTAAATCCTATTATTATTGATATGAGAACTGTAATTACTGAGATATTTAGAATTTTGCCTACTATGTTTGGGTATATTATTTTGGCCAAAACTTGATAGGCTATTATTGCAATAATTAGAAATGCTATTATGTTGATAATTCCTTTGTTGAGAAGAAAGAGAGTTGATATTGATAGAGCTATAAAAGCTCCTATGAAAGGTATCAATTCAAATATTCCTGCAATTAGAGCCACTATAAAATATTCTTTTACATTGAATAAATAGAGGGAGATCAAAGTGAACAAGAATATATATGTTGCTGCAAACAGTTGTCCAAACAGGAATTTCCTTAATACAGTCTCTATTGTTAGAGCTATTTCTTCTGCTTTTTCTTTAGGAATATTTGAGATCCAACTTATAACTTTTATTTTGTAGCTTCTAATTTTTTCATAATCCTTAATCATATAAAATGTAAGGACTGCTATTAGTAGTATGTTAAAAATGATTTTAGTACCACTGAGTGCTATATCAACTATTTTTTCTGTTATCTGTGGAATATTTTGGTTTAATTGTCTTAGCAGGTTTTCTTGGATTTGATTTGATTCAATTTTTATATCTAGGAAATGTAAATATTTATTTAGAATATTTGTTATTGCAATTAAAATGGAGTTTAGGTTTTCTTGTAATGTTTTAAAAATATCCGTTATTGAAGAGTATATATTTGGTATCAAAATTAATAAGAGGGTAATTATTATAATAAGAACAAAAATAATAATAACCAAGGTTGATAACTCTCTTGAAACACTATACTTTGAATTTAAACGATCTACCACAGGTTTGATTACTATTGAAAAAAATAACATTAAAAAATAAATAATAAGAATATCAATAAAAAATAGGCTTATCTTATATAAAATGATGATTGTTATAACGATTAATAAGAAGTATAGGACTTTGTTTATCTTTTCTGAATACATTCCTTTATAATTTCTCTTTATTTTTTTAGGAACCTTCCATATTGAAGGATATTCTAATTGTTTTATAGAATAAGATAGTGTATAAAATAGGTATGAGTTCAATCTTAACACAGATTTTCTTGGAAAGCTTGTTATCCCTTCCTCTTCCCATAGCTTTGGAAAAGATAAAAACAAATGAAGATATTGAAAACAAAGATGTTAAACTAGTATTTATAGATCAGATTAATAAAGAATATTTTGAAAAGAATAAGGGATACGACATTAACTCTTTGAGGGTGGTAAATGTTAAAATGAAAGAACAGATAAACATATATGTGGCCTATGAAATATCAGAGTTGATAGATATGCAGAGAGAAAAGAAATGTTGAAGACTAATGTAAATTTTTTTGATTTACGAAGAATTTTTATAAGGGTTAAAAACGTTCTTTTGGTTGCTCATCCCAATCCTGATTTGGATTGTCTTTGTGCAATGAAAGTTATTCAATTTCTTTTGAATAGGTATTTTGCCAAAAAAGCAACTCTTTATTCAAAAGATCCTGTTCCATCAGAATATAAACATCTCTTTAGCGACGTCGTTAACACCGTTATTATCGATAACTTTGATTGTATAATAGCTGTTGAAGTAGGATCATTTAGTAGGTTCTCAGAAGTTATTGATAAAACTGATTCCAAAATTATAATTAATATTGATCATCACTTTTCTAATGATTTATTTGGCAATTACTATTATGTTGATATTAATTCAAGCTCGGTTAATGAAGTTCTGTATGATATTATAAAACAAACTGGTATACCTATAGATTCTGATATAGCTTATTATTTAGTCATGGGTGTTATATCTGATACAGGTGGATTATCATATAATAATGTTGGTAGTAAGACTCTAGCGATGTTATCAGAACTGAGAAATTATGTTGATTGGCAAGATATAGTAAGAACCATAAAATCTAAAAATTTCCTCTATTACAAAATGTTAGCAACCCTTTATAATAATATCAAAAAAGAAGGTAAAATTGTATATAGTTATATAACGAACCAAGAATTTTGTGAATTGGAAAAAAAAGGATTTAAAAAAGAGGATATTAATAATGTCATTGAAAACATCTTTTTCATTCAGGGAGCGGAATTGTTTTTCGTTGTTCTTGAAGTTGATCCGGGCTACTCTAGAGTTAGTTTGAGGTCAAAAGAAATAGATGTTGAAGAGATTGCCAGTTACTTTGGTGGTGGTGGACATAAGAGAGCAGCTGGATTCAGAATGAAAAAAACTGCACAAGATGTAATAGATCTTATTCTCAAAAAGCTGCAGGAGGATAAATATGGAAATATTCTTAGCTGAAAAAATGGGATTCTGTTTTGGTGTTAGAAGAACAGTTGACATAACAATGAAAATTATTGAAAACAAAGAACAGAATGTTATAACTTTTGGACCAATAATACATAATGAAGATTTAACAAATTATCTCAAAAATAATGGAGTAAATTATGTTACCAGTTTGGACGAAGTTGATCCTAAAAAAACAAAAAAGGTTATAATAAGGACTCATGGTGCCAAAAAAGAGGTAATTGACAACCTTAAAAGTATGGGAATAAACGTAATAGATGGAACATGTCCATATGTTATGAGAGTACATAGAATAGTCGAGAAACTGTCTAAGGAAAACTATCCGATTTTGATAATAGGTAATAAAGATCATCCTGAAATAATTGGGGTTATAGGTTACATAATTAATGATGTCCCATACTTTGTTGTCAAAAATATTGAAGAAGTGGAACAGCTAAAAAATGAAGGCAAATTCGAAAAACTGAAAAAAATTGGAATCGTTACGCAAACCACAGAAAAAATAGATAAGGTTAGAAAAATAGTTAACTATCTTATGGATTTTATTCCAGAAGTTAGATACTTTAAAACGATCTGTTATGCTACTGATGAAAATCAGGGAGCAATACATAAATTGGCTCCCATGGTTGATATAGTTATTGTTATTGGAGGAAAACATAGTTCTAATACAATAAAACTTTACGAGATTGCAAAAAGTTACTGCTATAGAACCTATCATATCCAAAATGAAAAAGATTTGGATATAGGTTGGTTTAATTATAACGATAAAGTTGGAATAACGGCAGGTGCATCTACTCCAGACTGGGTAATAGCTAATGTTGTGGAAAAAATTAGAGAGTTTTCTGAAATTCTGAGAAAAGGAGAGTGTCATGAAGTTACATAACATAAAAATACTTATTTTTAAATTATTCATTGTTTGTTCTATTATAATCATCTACTTTGTTTTGTTTTCTCCTAAAAACAGTTCTAATGCAAATGATAAAGTCGATATAGGAACATCTTCTTTTGAGCTTTTTAGACAGGTTGTTGCTTATAGTTATAGAGACTTTGTTGAAAAAGTTGATCTTAAGGATAAATTTAATCAAACATTAGAGAAAATATATAACGTTTTGAGGTACGGAGGGTATAATACTAAACTTTATGTTGTTACTTCCAGTGGTATCAAAAATCAAGTGAATGACTTTGAAAGCTACTACAATAAAATTTTTGATGAAATCAGAAATTCTCAGGTTGATGTTAATTCCATTTTGAATTCCAAAAAACTGAGTGTTAATCAGCAGGAATTGTATAAAAATTTCTATGACAATTTAAAGACGAAGGAAGGATTTTTGAAATTCACTATTCAGAGTTATTGTTCTTCTCTTGATAACTACACAGAGTATATGGGTCCCAAGGAATATAGAACATTCAGAGAAAATATACAGGGAGGGAATTTCAGTGGTGTTGGAATAGTAATGTTTAGAAATGAACGTGAAAATGGTGAGATTACTGTTGTTGAAGTTATTGATGATTCTCCAGCATTCGAGAAAGGTATTAAAGCTGGTGATAGGATAATAAAAGTTGATGATAAAGACGTAACTCAGCTTTCTTTGGATACTGTTCAATCAATGATTAGAGGACCAGAAAATACAACTGTTAAGTTAACTATTAAACGTGATAATAAATTAATTGAATTCAATCTGATAAGAAAAATGATTCATATCAAAAGTATCAAAACTGTAAATAAAGATGGTATACCCATTTTTAGAATAAAGACGTTCAGTACGGGAACCGCCAATGAGTTTTTAGAAGCCTATAAAAAATCAAACAGTCCATCCATTTTTATAATAGATTTAAGAAATAATGGAGGTGGTTTGTTAGATGAAGCCGTAAATGTTCTATCTTATTTTGTTGGTCCAAATAAAGTTGGTGTGAAATTGAAAAGAAGAAATGAAATTGAACAGGTGTTCTATACTAAACACAGGAAACAGATTGATTATTCAAAGGTTGCTTTATTAGTTAATGGTTATACTGCAAGTGCATCAGAAATATTGGCTCAATCCCTTAAAGATTACCTAAAGAATGATATTATTATTATAGGTTCAAAGACATACGGTAAGAATACTGTCCAGACTTTATATAATCTCCTTGATCAGGGTGTTTTAAAAATGACTATTGGTAAATACTTCACAATATCTAATAGAGATATCTATAAAGATAAAGTTGAATTAGATTATGAATTAAATATTAATGTAGAACAAACGAAACTATATACTTCTGAAGATTATCAATGTAATAAAGCAATAGAATTATTAACCAAATAGGAGGTATATTATGACTAAGAGGACTTTTCAACCAAATAATAGAAAAAGAAAGAAAAAACATGGGTTTCTATCAAGAATGTCTAATAAATCAGGAAGAAAAATAATAAAGAGAAGAAGAATGAAAGGTAGAAAAAGACTTTCAGTTTAATGAATAACAATTTTTTAACTCCTTCTGATATATCAAGAGTCAAATTTAGTTTTTCTTTTAGAGGATATAATACTCAGGAAGTTGATGAATTTCTCGAGCAAATAGAGAGAGAATATACAAGGTTGTGGAAGGAGAATTCTGAGTTGAGAAGCCAAGTTGATTTTCTGAGAAAAGAGTTGGAAGCCTATAAAAAAATGGAAAATATAATAAATGAATCTGTTATAACATCTAAAAAGTTGGCTGAAGATATAAAGCATCAGGCTCAAAGTGAAGCTAATTACATAATTTCCAAGGCTCTTAAAGAAGCAGAGGATATAAGAATTAATTGTCAAAAAAATGTGGCTAATCTAATCCAAGAAATAAATAGGTTAAGAGAAATAAGAAATGATATGATTTTAGAAACCAAGAATTACCTTAATCTTTTAATTAATAAAATAGAAAATATTGAAAAAACGCTTGATAATTATGATAATCTGCCTATGCTACTTGGGTTACCGATGCTACGCAATAAAAATGAAGATCAAAAAGGAGGTATAACATGTTAAAAAAACCAGTGCTTCAATTTTCTATTCCCTGTTTGGAGTTAGAGACTGAGGATAAGCCACCAATATTTTCTTATGTTTTTTATGAATTACCATATCCCAATTCACCAGTTTCTTTCTATATAGCCAATGGATGGAGCAACGGTCAGGGAAGTTTTGAACAAGAAATAGTTATAAAGAAACCATCTGGACAAAAACTGGTTTCCACTGGAAAGCAGGATTTCGAACTTAAACAAAGAAACGTTCCACAACTCATGGTTAATTATTTCAAAGATATACAGTTCGATGAGTTTGGAGATTACACAGTGGAAATATATTTAAATGATGAACCAGTAATGGAATATGTTTTAACAGTCAGACAATTGAGTGCTGAAGAAATAGCTAAATTTTTATCTGCTGTCCAACAGCAAGAATCTAAGTCTGCTAATAAACCTGAAATAAAGAGCGAAAAAGTGGATACACAAAAACCAAAAACGGCTTCTTCTGAAGATGAAGGATTCATTATTTCTGGATAAAGTAGCCGTTTATCCAGGTAGTTTCGACCCTATAACTCTTGGACACCTGGATATTATTAATCGTGCCATAACCCTTTTCGATACTCTTATAATACTTGTTTTGAATAATTACAGAAAAAAACCTCTTTTTTCTATACAAGAGAGAACTGAATTGATAAAGAAATGTATTGAAAATAATCAAAAAATAGTGGTTGATTCTTATTGTGGTTTACTTGTTGATTATATAAAAGAGAAAGGTATAAAGTTTATAGTTAAAGGTATAAGGGCTATATCTGATTTTGAATACGAATTTCAGCAACATTTGGTTAATTCCAAGCTGATTGATGTTGAAACCATATTTTTTATGACAAAATTTGAATATAATTTTTTGAGTTCTTCTCTGGTTAAGGAGATAGCTTTTTTTGGAGGAGATATATCCAATTTTGTTCCGCAAAGCATTCTAAAGGATATATTGATTAAAATGGATAAATTAAGAAGAGGGGAGGATTAGTTTATGGAGACAATGGAACTACATCAGGTTCTGAATATCCAAAAAATCGCTTTAGTTCTATCTATGCTTTTCACTATTTCAACTGTTTTACTATTAGTTTTAAATGTTTTTATGTCTGAAAGAGTTAAAGTTAATTTATCTAAGCAGGTAAGGAAAGAAAAAATAAGTTTCTCTAATGAAGATATAACTTTACCAAGTTTTGAAAAGACAGCTACCAAACAAAATAAGTCTCCTGATAGTTCAGAATTACTATCAAAAACTGATCAAAGAAAAGATACGCAGAGAGAAAGAAGTTCTATTTTCGATTTAAAAGATTTATGAATATACTTATTACTAATGATGATGGTTACAATTCAGAGGGTCTGATCTCACTTTACCAATCTTTTGGTAAAGATGAAAATAATATTCTTGATAGATTGATTGTTGTTGCTCCTGATAGGGAAAGAAGCGTAAGTGGACATTCTATAACCTATCAGATTCCAGTCAGAATAAAAGAGATATATAAAGATGGCAAAATGGAAATTTATAGCTGTACTGGTTCTCCAGCTGACTGTGTGATAATAGCCCGCGGATATCTAGAAAATAAAATAGATTTGATTATATCTGGAATAAATAGAGGAGCAAATATGGGAATGGATCTAACTGTATCTGGTACATTCTCTGCTGTCACTGAGGGATTTATATATGGTATACCTGGTATAGCAGTTAGTTTATTCCAGTATGATGATCCTGACTATACTTTTGCAAGTATTTTTATATATGATTTTGTCAGTAGATATAGGAATTTTATTGAAAAATTCAAAAATTTGTTGTTAAATATTAATATTCCTCCATTTGTTAATTTGAAAAAGGATATGCCTCCTTTGGTAACATACCAGAGTCAATTTAGACATGTGGCTTACTTAGAGTCCAGACATGATCCCAGGCAAAATCTTTATTTCTGGATATACTGGAAAAGGCATAAATTTGAACCACAAAAAGATTTCAAACAAAAAATCCTTGAATATTTCAATAATAATATTGAAATAAGTGATGTTGAAGCAATATATAACAATTGCATCTCCATAACACCCATACTATTAGATTTCAATATTGTGAGAAACAAATATAAATTTGTTCAAATTGATTTTGAAGATTTTTATAAGGAAGTTAAAAATGTTATTCAGGATCTGTCTATGAAATCTTATGAACTTACTTTTTCTAAAATTAATTATTTTTCTAAAATTGACTCTCCAGATGTTAAATCTGGAGATATTGATATTCGGGCAGAAAAAAATGATAGCTTTTCAGTTATTATAGAAAAAGATAAATGAATTTTTGAAGAAAGGAGTATTATTAGTTTATATGTTTAAAAGAATAGTAATAATGTTTATTTGCTTTATTTCAGTTTTTTCTTTTGCTCAATACTATATACTTACTGACCTTGGCAGGGGAGTGGAGAAGATAGAGGTGGATTTATTGACTCCCGAACCCATATATGTTCAAGATTCTCCAAATATGAAGGTTTATCTTATAAAATTTAAAGATGGTAACCTACCTGTTGCTTCTGGTATGAGCGGTAGTCCATTAATTTCAAATGGTAAAGTGATTGGTGCTCTTTTTGCAGGATATTCTTTTCAGAGGGAACCACTTGCATTCGTTATCCCCATCGAATACATGGATAAAATAAGAAATAACTATACTGAAATGAATAAGTTAATTAATTTTGGGAATATCTCATCAAAATCTATACCGTTGGTTATTACTTTACCTGATGAAAAGTCTTTTAATCTATTTTCTAAGGATTTGAAAAATGTTTTTCCATCCAACACAGTTTTTAATTTTTTTTCACCTCAAATTGTGGATCCAAAAAATGATGATGGAGTTAAAAATAATTTTGGAGTTATAAGAGAAGGAAGTAGTATAAGTGTTGCTTTTGTTGATGGAGATATAAAGATATTTGGTACAGGAACGTTAACAAAGATTGATAAAGATGGGTATTTTGTTGCTTTTGGTCATTCTATGTTCAATTTAGGAAGCGTTAGTATGCCCGTTTATGAATCTAAAGTTATAACCATAGTAAATAGGTATGATGATTCTTTTAAGTTATCTGCTATAACAAATAAGAAAATAGGATCTATTATTTTTGATAGTAACTATGGTGTTTTAGGTAAAATAGGACAGGATAGTAAGATGATACCGTTAAACATGGAAATATCTGTTTCTAATAAGAAGATAAAAAACTATTCTTGTTACGTTGTTGATAACCAGAAGATTATGTATGTTTTGAGTTTGATTGCTTTTTATAATGCTATTAAAGACTATGTTCAATCTGATCTGCCTTATGAGTTTTATATGAGTTTGGGATTTATTAATGGCAGAGTTCAAAATATAACCATACCCTCTATTAATACACCTATTGAAAAATTGTTACCAATGTTGTATGAGTATCTGAATTTCATTTCTAATATTCCTTCTCAGGATAATAGAGTTAGCTCTATAAAGTTTTCATTGAATATTAATCCTCAGAATTTGGGTATAATAAACAATATTTCTATATCAAATAAGGAGGATAACAATATTAGTTTTGATATAAATTATTTTGATCCAATTTTAAGGCAGAGTGGCAAAGAAACTGTAAATGTTGTATTCCCAACCGAAGCTGCTAATGAAAGTTTGAGTTTTTCTGTTGGTGGGCAATATGATTTACCTCGAATGTTTGAAGAGCTTGGTATAATGTGGACCCCTCCAAAAGATTTTAATCAATTAATTACTTTTATAAACTTTTTTTCTAGACCAGATCCCAAATCATTATCTGTTGTTATTTCCACAAAACTGTACGGTGCTATAAATTACGCCGGAAAGGTTATTCCTTTGACTACTCCTCAACTATATAAATACTATCTTCAATATAGTATGCCTTTCATATATCTTTCCTACTATCCTGTTATAATAGTCCGTAAGACCAATTTTATACCACTTGGATATGATATATTCCAGATAGATATAAATGGTTCTATTTCAAAAGCTGAAAGAAAAAAACAGGAAAAAACAATTTTGTCATATATTAAAAATGCCAAAAATATGGATAATAATAGTTTTATTATTAAAAGAAATTCAAATAATGTAAATTCTGATGATGTAGAACAAGAAATATATAATATTTTGAAAAATTACAATACTAAGACTAATAGAGAAGAAGAAAACACTAACAATAAAGGTAATCAAGAGCAAGAAAAAGAAGGCCCTGATACTGACTCCAATATGGTTAATCTCTCAAATTATGAAGATTTAGTTGATGGAACTCAAAATAATGTCGTAATAGATTATCAATCTAATATAGCTTTTTCTCAGGAAAGTCTTGGAGAAATAAAAGTGGATAAACCACTATTTAAGATATTATATCACAATAACCAATTTTTAGGATTTTCTTATAACTTTGATAATTCAACCAATTTATATGTTTTCAAAAATGATGGAAAAATAATAAATTCTGTTAAATTTGATGGTATATTTTCTGATGTTAGGTTGTCAAATAATAAAATAGTGGCTTCTACTTATGAGGGTCAAATAATAATCATAAATCCAACAAATTTTTCGATTGAAAAAAAGATAAATACTGATTATGTTTTTCAGAATGCAGATTTTTATAAAAACTATCTAGTGGCTACGAATATTAAATATCCATCTTCTTTGGTATTTTTTTCTCTTGATGGTAATAAGCTTAGAGAAGAGGTGCTGCCCTTTATAAATATTTCTAATTTACTTATTGATGGTGATAATATTTTGTTGGCCTGTTATGGAGGAATGGTATTGAAAATGAATGAAGATGAAAAAAAGTATTTTCAGACGTATCAGGAAAATGTCACAGCACTGGGAATTGTAGATGATAATTTACTTATTGGTACATACCCAAAACCTTATCTATATGTTATACCAAACTACAGAAATAGTACAGGATTTAACAGACCAATACTTTACGATGGATTCGATACCAATGGATACGTTGAGGATATAATGGTCTTTAATAATAAGATATTCTTGAGTTATAAAGGAGGTAAACTATCAGTTTTTTCGATTAAAAAGGATGAGCTTTTGGGTGTAATAAATGACACATTTCAAAAAACTGATAATCTCAACTGGGAAAAGAACATATCTGTTCCAAACTTCTATTGGTTTATACCTTTTGTCAAATCTTCTGAAAAATTTTATATTCCATATATATCTAACACGTTTACTGTTATAAATTTTTCTAACAAATCAGAAAAAGGGTATTATATTTCTAAAGTTTTTGATTCTGGCCAACAGAAATATTTATATGACCTTGTTATAAGAGCTGAAGGGAATTATGATCTGTTTATAAGGTGGGGTAATAACCCCATAGTTGATCAGACCTGGACAAAATGGATTAGCTATAAAGATATTAACAAATTTAACTACCAATATAGGTATTTTCAATACAAATTTATAATCTATCCTGGAACTACAATACATTCCATTTTCGGATTATTTGAAAAGATTAATTATAAACCATTTTTTATTATCGATTCTGGTAGGAAAGTGTATAATTCTAATGGGTCTATTAATGTTAGTTTATGGGATCCAAATGGTGACAAACTGAATGTTTATTTGAAATATTATGACGGTAAAAGATGGATCGAGATTGATAAAAAACAGATCACAACTAAAAAAACAGATGTAAACACTCCTGACTTCTCTACTAATTTATCTCTCAATATTTCAAAATTAAACAATAAGAAGGGTAAAATTAAACTAAAGATTGTTGTTGATGATTTACCCTTAAATCCCTCAAACTATTTTATTCAAGAACAAGAAATACAGATATTTATTGATAATTCTAAGCCAGTAATAAAAAAATATACATATGTAAATGGCTTGTTGAGAGTTTTAGTTGAGGATGATTCATTTGTTGAAGCCTTTGTCCAAAATGGTAAGGATATTATACCTATGAAACTTAAAAAAATAGAAAACAATGTTTATGAGTATATCTTAAATGTATCAAAATTGGATAAGCAGATACAAATTATTGTAAAGGATGAAGCGGAAAATAATCAGGAGTTGAAGGTAATACTATGAAAAAAGTGACTATAATATTTTGGGTAATTTTATCTCTATTTTTAATTGCTCTTTTTATTTCTCCTTTTTCTGCTCAAAAAATATATTTATTACTATCGAGAACATCTTTATATAATACTATAGATCTGAAATATAAACATACTCATGAAACTGACGAAGCAAAAGAGTTAGTTTATTTTGAGAATGAATTTGTAAATCAGCCTTATGCCAACCCTATGGATTCATCTATTGAACTTATCCAGTTATCTTTATCGCTTACTGTTTTGTCTTTACTAGTAATCCAATTTAGAAAGGTAAGTAGGTAACATTTAGTATTTGTTAAATAGTTGTTGTGAAATAATACTTAGAAGGAGGGATAGAAAGAGAAATATGTAAGCAACAATTGATGTCCATTTTTGGATCATTTCTTCCTTGGTTAATTTTTTGGAGGTTTTTGATTCTATTTGTTGTCCCATTATTCCGCTTAGTCCAGATCTTTCTGTTACATAGCTTGCAACTCCTATTATCAAGAGAATACTAACAATTATGAAAAGAATAACTAATATCTTATATATGTTTTCCATTTATTCTCCAATAAATTCCCTATATTTTTCAGCTGACATTAGTTTATCTTTATATTTATCAAAATTTTTGATTTCTGTTTTGAAGATCCAATGTTCGTAAGGGTCTTGGTTAAGCAATTCCGGTTTATTTACAACTTCTTCATTTATATCTATTACAATTCCTTCAACTGGACTGTATAGGTCAGAAACACTTTTGACGGATTCTATAGAACCACATACTTTCATGAACTCAACTTTTTGATTGATATTAGGTACTTCTATATAGACAATATCTCCTAATTCTTTCTGTGCAAAATCCGTAATTCCTACTTTAGCAATATTTTCATCAAGTAATATCCATTCATGTTGTTCGGAATATAATAGGTTATCTGGTATTTTGTAATTCATAGTACCTCCTAACCTTCTTTTATTGTTTTAGTAAATACTCTTATTATATCTCCCACTTGAATATCATTAAAATCTTTAATTTTTATTCCACATTCGTATCCTTGGATTACTTCTTTAACATCTTCTTGGAATCTTCTGAGTGATTCTATATATCCTTCGAATATTTTTTCTCTGTTTCTTTCTATTATTATTTTAGAGTCTCTTGTTATCTTTCCATTTAGGACGTAGCATCCTGCAACTTTACCATTTTTAACTTTGAATACTTGTTTTATTTGAACTTCTCCAATTTCCGTTTCTATTTCTTCTGGTTTAATTTTTCCTTCAATCAACTTTTTGAGATTTTCTATTAACTCGTATATTACGTTATGTATATATATTGGTATATTTTCTTTTTCTATGATTTTTTTAGCATTTGCTTCAATTTTGGTGTTAAATCCCACTATTATTGCATTCGAGGCTTTTGCTAAGAGTACATCACTATCAGAAATATTGCCGATTGCACTATGTATAATCGTTGGTTTTACTTTATCTGTTACCATTTTTTCTATCATTGTTTTTATGGCTTCCAGACTTCCTTGAGTATCCGTTTTTAGTATAATATTTATTAAAAATGTTTCGCTGTTATGTAGTTTTGATAGTATATCTTGAATTGAAAATGATTTTGAGAATTTTTTATTATATTCTTCAATTTTTTGGTTTTCTATGGCTATTTCTTTGGCTATTTTTTCATTTTCTACTACAATTAATCTTTCTCCTGCATTTGGAACTTGGGCTATTCCTATTATTTCTACAGGTGTTGATGGTGTAGCTTCTTTGAGTTGCTGTCCTCTTTCGTTGTACATTGCTCTTATTTTGCCCCAGGTTTTACCTATGTAAAATGTCATTCCTGGTTTGAGTATTCCTTTTTTGACT
Organism: Candidatus Calescibacterium sp.; assembly: GCA_025057615.1. Classification (GTDB taxonomy): domain Bacteria; phylum DRYD01; class DRYD01; order DRYD01; family DRYD01; genus DRYD01. The sequence goes on from JANXBF010000004.1 coordinate 41,622, forward strand.
ATGATTGTTGCTACAGGTCCTCTGTTTTTATCAAGTTTTGATTCGATAACTATTCCTTCGGGTTTTCCTGCAGCGTTTGCTTTTAATTCCATCAATTCTGCAACTAAAAGCACTATTTCCAGTAGTGTGTTTATATTTTTACCTGCTTTTGCTGATATTTCTACAAATGGTGTTTGTCCACCCCATTCTTCTGGTATTAATCCATAGGTAACCAACTGATTTTTCACTCTGTCTATGTTTGCATTGGGTTTATCTATTTTATTTATTGCCACTATTATTGGTACTCCTGCTGCTTTGGCATGATTTATTGCTTCTATTGTTTGTGGCATTACCCCGTCATCTGCTGCAACAACTAATATGACTATATCCGTTACCATTGTTCCTCTGGCTCTCAATGTTGTAAAAGCTTCATGACCAGGGGTATCTATGAATGTTATTTTTTTACTCATAAATTCTATTTGGTAGGCTCCAATATGTTGTGTTATTCCGCCAGCCTCAAGATTTGCAACATTAGTTTTACGTATTGTATCCAAGAGAGTAGTTTTACCGTGATCTACGTGTCCCATTATTGTTACCACAGGTGGTCTTGAAACCCATAATTCTTCTTCATCTTCTATTTTTTCTTCTCTTAACTTCAATTTTATTAATGTATTGAACTCTATTGCTACTTCTTCTGCTAAATTGGGCTCAAGTGTACTATTCTTGCTTATCAAATGGCCTTTTGAAAACAATATTTGTATGACTTGGTTAGGATGTATTCCTAATGCATCAGCTAGACTATCAACTGTTATAGGCAAAGTTAGTTCTATTTCTCTTATTTCGTCTTCTTTTTGTGGTTCTTCTATTTTAGTCATTTTTTCAGAAGGTTTTTCAATTATCTCTACACTTTTTATGCTTTCTTCTTTTATGGTTTCTACTTTTTCATTATTGGTTTTTTCATCTTTGGAGGTTTTACTTAATTTTCCTTCTATTTGTAGGATCTGGTCATCTGTGAGTTTCTGGTTTGGTGATTTTATGATTATCTGAATTTCTTGTGCTATTTCTTTTAATTCTTTAAACGAAATGTTTAATACTTTGGATATTTCATGAGCTTTCATAGTTAACTCCTATTCTGTAATATTCAAATCCATATTCGCTAATTTCTAAATGATTTAGTATATTTCTTCCATCTATAATTATTGGTGTTTCCATTAGCTCATAGATTTTTTGCAGGTTAACTCTTTTATATTCTTCCCAATCATTGGTTATAACTACAATATTTGAATTAACAACACTTTCATAAATGTTTTCTGTTATTTTTATTGAAGGATTAATAGAATATTGTGGATACTGGTTTTTGAAATTGTTTGTAGCTTTGGGATCGTATAGTATTAGGTTAGCTCCTTCTTTGATTAAAATGGGAATTAGTTTAAGAACGGGAGATTCTCTTATATCATCAGTTCCTGCTTTAAAAGATATTCCCCATATAGTTATTGTTTTTCCTTTTATATTCCAGAGAGCTTTTTTTATTTTGTTCATGATTAAATTTATTCTGTCATTATTTATTTTTTTTACTGCTTCAAATAAAACGGGATCGATTTGCTTTTCTTTAAATATTGATATTATTGCGTTTAGATCTTTGGGTAAACATGAGCCACCAAAACCTATACCAGGTTTGAGAAAATCTATACCTATTCTGTTATCTAAACCTATTCCATTTCTAACATTTTCTATATCACAATCTAGTTGCTCACATATATCTGATATGGAGTTAATGAACGATATTTTTGTGGCTAGAAAAGCGTTTGATGCTAGTTTTATTAATTCTGCTTCTGTTGTTGATACTATTATTATAGGTGCTGGAAAATCGTGATAAATTTGAGTTAAGTCTTCAACTATTGATTTATTGTCCACTCCTATGATTATTCTATTGGGATTGAAGAAATCATATATTGCGTTGCCTTCTCTTAGAAATTCGGGTATTGAGGCAACTTCTATGTTGGTTTTTTTATTGCGTCTGTATCGATAGATTATTTTTTTGAACCATTTTGCAGTTCCTGGTGGAACTGTACTTTTTATTATGATTATTTTTTGTTCATTTTGTGGTAAGTGGTTTGCTATTTCTCTAGCTGCTGAATCTAGGAAAAACATATCATACGTTTGGTCTTCTTTAATTGGTGTTCCTACACAAATGTAAATATGTTTACATTCTTTTATCAGTTGGGATACTTCATCTATGAAACTGAGCCTGCCTGAATTTATGGAATTAATTAAAAATTTTTGTAGATCAGGTTCATAAAATGGCGATATTCCTTTTTTTAATAAGTTTAACTTCTCAACATTTTTTTCGAATGCCAAAACTTTAAATCCTTTGTAAGCTAATCCTACTGATGTTACTAATCCTACATATCCTGCCCCTATTATACCTATTTTTATATCTTTCTTTTCAAAAGTATGTTCTATTTCTTCCATTTTTTCTCTCAATAAAACCATATATTATACTATTTATCTATGTTAAATACTTTACCTTCTTATTATTAGAATAATTTATTTGGTTAGAGGGAAAAATGTTTTGACAGAGAATACCTACTATAGGTAGTAGTATAAAAATGAAAAATGTATTGTTTTTAGATTTGGGAAGTAGAAATACGAAGTATGCTCTTTTTAAATTTAATGAAGAAAATATAAAAAATGGTAATGATTTTTTGGAGCCCATCCTGATAGGAATAGAGGATACAGGTGGAATAAGCTTAGGTAGAGTAGTTGATTACTATGAATATGAAAATTCGGTCACTAACCTTTTAAAAAAAGTAAAATCTGAATCAAATATCCAATCCATAGATAATATTCTTCTAAGTGTGGGAGGATACAATTTATACACTACCATTTCTTCTTTCAAGGAGGAAGTTAATAATCAGGAAATAACAACGGAATTTATACAGAATTGGATTTCAGGAAAAGCCAGAATTGGTAGGATAGAAACTCAAAAGTTTGTTGCACTCCCTGAAGAATACGAAAATATTATATCTATTCTTCCTCGAATGTATATAATAGATTCCATAGACAGAACTTATAATCCTTTTGGTTTGACTGCAAAAAATTCCATTGAAGTTGAATTGTTGATATGCTCAGTTGGAACAGATTATAAAAAGACCATTCTTAAACCTTTTGAAAAAATGTCTTATGAATTCACTGATAATATTTCTCTTAATCAGAAGAATACTGTTTGTTTCTTACCAAATATAGTCAACTATTCCAAAGCACTTGGAAGTTACAAAATTTTGAAAGATTACCCACCTTTTGCAATTATGGATTTTGGGTATTCCACTACTGAGGTTATAATTATACTTGAGGGAACTCCTTATACACGGGTCTATATAAAAAGGGGACTAAAAAATTTGCTAAAAGATATATCGTTTTCTTTGGGTACAGATCTGAATGAGGCCGAGAAAATACTGATTAATATTGGTGATATTCAAAAAAAAGATGATGAATATATAAATTACACTCCTATTTTTGTTTCAAAAACACTTACAAAAGAGAGAGTTTCAAAAAGTATGCTTATTGAGACTGTTATTTATCCAAGAATAGAAGAGATAGCAAAATTAATAAAAGCTGCTGTTCTCAACGTTTTTAATATAAGTATTCTATCAAATATAATAATTGTTGGAGGTGGAGCAAAGATAAAAGGAATAAATAAAATTTTTTCTAACCTATTTGAAATAAAATTTTCTGTTTTTGAATTTCCGGATGAAAAATTCAATGATTATCAACTTGTTAATTTATATGGTATGAAGGAGCATTTCAGTTTCAAAATTAAGGAAGAATTCAAAAGAAATAAATATCCTACATTGAAAGTTGTTAATAATATGTCTTCAAGAAATATTATAGAAAGGGTTTGGCAATTTTTCAGGAATTACTTCTTTTAGGGATTTTATTAAAATGTTTGGTGTAGAAATAAGTGGTTTAGGTATTTATATTCCTCAAAAGAGGTTAACAAATTTTGATCTTGAGAAAATAATGGATACTTCTGATGAATGGATATACCAGCGTACTGGTATAAAATATAGGTATGTTGTTGAAGATGGACTTAGTACTTCTGATTTGGCTTTATTTGCTGCTAAAGAAGCTTTAAATGAAGCTGAAAAACATGGAATAAAAGATATTGATTACATAATATTAGCTACGAATTCACCAGATTATATAATACCTGCAACTTCGTCTGTTTTGCAAGGGAAATTGGGTATTAGCGCTGGAAGTATGGATGTTTTTTCCGGGTGTGCTGCTTTTGTTTATGCTCTTATTGTTGCTTCTAGTCTTATAAAATCTGGTTTGTCAAAGAATGTTCTTTTAGTTGGTGCAGAGGCTATTTCAAAGTATTTAGATTGGAGTGATAGAAGTGTTTCAATACTACTTGGTGATGGGGCTGGGGCTTTCGTGTTGTCAAGAATAAATGATAAAGATAGGGGAATAATTGATTGTAACGTTGGAACTGATGGGAGTAAAGCTGAGTTAATTTATATACCCGCAGGAGGAACAAAAGAACCATTTAGCGAAAAATCCATCGAAGATAAAAAGATTTATCTTAGAATGCAAGGTAGAGATGTTTTCAAAAGTGTTGTTTCTATCTTACCTTCTGAAATAAAGAAATTACTAGACAAAAATAATTTGAAACCCAATGATATTGATCTGTACATTTTTCATCAAGCAAATATAAGGATTATTAATGCTGTAATGGAGAATTTGGGAATAGATGAAAAAAAAGTTTATAACAATATAGAGAAGTATGCAAATACTTCTGCTGCCTCTGTTCCAATTGCTTTTTATGAAGCTTATAGAAAAAATATGATAGGTCCCAATTCTTTGGTTTTATTTTCTGCTTTTGGTGCTGGATTTACTTGGGCTAACGTACTATGGAAACTCTAACATTAAAAGGAGGAATATACTTATGTTTCTTAGGGATGAAGATAGAGCAGAAATAAAAAAGCAATTGGGTGAAATGAAAAATGACATGGAATTGTTATTATTCTCCCAGAAAATAGGTTGTGAGTATTGTTCCGAAACCGAGCAACTTCTGAAAGAACTTGTTGATACTTTACCAAATCTGAAATTGGTAATCTATAACCCCGTTTTAGATGAGGATGTATCCAAGAAATATAATATTGGTAAAGAGCTACCAGTTATAGGTGTTAGATCTCAAAGTAATCCTTATACATCTAATGTTAAATTTTTGGGTATTCCAGCTGCATATGAATTTACCTGGTTACTATCTTTAATAAATATGGTTGCTAATGATAGATATCCTCTTCAAGAATCTACTGCTAATAGTATAAAGGAAATGGATCGGATATTGGATAATAATTCTGCGGTTCTTGAGTTATGGGTTTTTGTAACCCCCACTTGTCCTTACTGTCCAATAATGAGTATTAATTCTACTGCTGTGGCTTTATTGTCTAAAAATGTAAGAGCTATTCTTGTGGAGGTTTCAGAATTTCCTGAATTTGCTCAGAGGTATTCCATAATGGGGGTCCCAAAAACAGTATTTAAACTCATAAAACAGGATAAAGTTGTTGAGGCTTCAGTAGAAGGTGCATTACCAGAAAACAAGTTTGTTGATAAGTTGGTTAGTTTCGTTCAACAGAATTTAAAATAGCAAATATTTGTTAGTAGCAGAAATATTATATATAATGTTTCAATAAATCGGAATGGTAGTTCCTAATTCTTTTAATAGATTTGAATTTTAATTTACTGATCTTTTTGAATTCTTTATTATTAAGTAATTTAAATGGGCAATTAGAACATTATCACTTCAAGGGATTATTTTTTGTTTTGATAAAATAAAATTTGATAAAATAAAAAAGCACACCTTTAAAAAGGTGTGCTCCTAAAACTTATAAGTTATTCCGAATTATGAAATTTTTACTTTGTGTCCTTGTGGGTTTGAGGTTGTCAATGGCAATGTTACTTTCAATACACCATTTTCATATTTAGCTTGAACATTTTGAGTATTAACTGGGAATGGTAGAGTTACTTGTCTATAGAAACTTCCAAAAGGATATTCATAGAAATAGAATGTTGGAGTATTTCCTTCACCCCAAGGTGATTTAAATGATCCACTTATTGTTAAGGTATCTTCTGTTACATTAACTTCTAATTGATCTTTATTTATACCTGGAACGAATATTTCGCAGCACAATGTGTTGTTTTCTACCCACATATTCATTGGTGGTAGCCATGTCCAGTTGGAGGGGGTTGATGTTGTTGATGTTGAAGGGGTCATGGAACCAAAAATATCTCCCATTAAGTTTTCTACTAGGTTGTGAATTCTTTCGAGTTCAGATATCATTGATCTTCTTCCCATAGGTCTCCTTTCTCTCAATGTTAACATAGTTAATCACCTCCTTTATACTTTCTTTATTCTTTTTCCGTTCTCTTTATTTTATCTTATCATACCCCTTCCATTTAATTTAATTCCCAATCAAAAATTTTTTATACATCGATTCTATTTTTTTTATCATTAAAATAATTGATTTATGTCAATAATATTGTCTAAAAAATAATGATTTTATGTAATTATTGTTAAAAATAGGAGGTAAGTTGAAAATTGTTGTATAATAATATTTAGTGTACAGGGATGTGAATGTAAAATTTCAGGGTTATCTGATTATTTAGTATATTATTTAGGAGGGGGTATTAAGGATGACAAGAATCGTAATAAAGTCTTTTAGAGGTCCTCTATTGAATTCCAAGGATTGGCCGCAAGAAGCTGCTTTGAGAATGATAATGAACAATTTAGATCCAGAGGTTGCTGAAAATCCCTCAGAATTGGTAGTATATGGTGGAAGCGGAAAAGCTGCCAGAAATTGGGAAGCTTTTAATAAAATTGTTGAAACTCTACAAAAATTGGAAAATGATGAAACTTTAGTTGTCCAATCTGGTAAACCGGTGGCCGTTTTCAGAACATTTGAGAACTCACCAAGAGTAATTATCGTTAACTCCATGCTTGTTCCCAATTGGGCTAACTGGGAACACTTTAGGGAACTCGAAGCTAAAGGACTTATAATGTATGGGCAAATGACTGCTGGAAGCTGGATATATATAGGTACACAAGGGATAATCCAAGGAACGTATGAAACTTTTTATTCACTAGCTAAACAACATTTTGGAGGTAGTTTGAAAGGAAAGCTTGTTGTTACGGCTGGTTTGGGAGGAATGGGTGGTGCTCAACCATTGGCTATTACTCTAAATGATGGGGTTGCTCTTATCGCAGAGGTTGACAAAAGTAGAATAAAAAGAAGGCTGGATGCAATGTATCTTGATGTATACTCTGATTCTATTGAGGATGCAGTAAGAATAGCCTTAAAACATAAATCGGAAGGTAAGGCTATTTCTATAGGAGTCCATACGAATGCGGCTACTCTCTTGGAATATCTGTACAAAAATGAAATTTATCCTGATGTTATAACAGATCAGACTTCTGCACATGATGAATTGAATGGGTATGTTCCAGAGAATATTGAATTTGAAAAGGCTTTGGAATTAAGGAAAGTTAATCCCCAGGAGTATATTAAAAGAAGTTTGGAAACAATATTTAAACATTGTTACTATATGGTTGAATTCAAAAAGAAAGGAGTTATTGTTTTTGATTATGGAAATAACATAAGGGGACAGGCTTACAGAGCTGGTTTCAAAGATGCGTTTTATTTTGATGGGTTTGTTAAACTTTACATAAGACCTCTTTTTTGTGAAGGTAAGGGTCCTTTTAGATGGGTTGCTCTTTCTGGAAACCCTAAAGATATATATGAGACAGATAACGCAATTATTAAACTTTTTCCTGATGATGAAGGAGTTAAAAGGTGGATAGTTAAAGCTCAAAACAGGATAAAGTTTCAGGGTTTACCTGCAAGAATATGTTGGCTGGGCTATGGCCAAAGGGATAAGGCAGGTATGTACTTTAATTATTTGGTTGAGAAAGGTATATTGGAAGCACCTATTGTAATAGGTAGAGATCATCTAGATACCGGTAGTGTTGCCTCTCCTTACAGAGAGACTGAGGGTATGCTTGATGGATCCGATGCAATTGCTGATTGGCCTATACTTAATGCTTTGCTTAATACTGCCTCAGGTGCACATTGGGTTTCCGTACACCATGGTGGGGGAGTGGGTATTGGTAATTCAATCCACGCAGGTGTTGTTGTTGTTGCAGATGGTAAAAAGCGCACATATGACAGATTGGAAAGAGTTCTTACAAATGATCCTGGTATAGGAGTTGTGAGGCATGCCGATGCCGGTTATGAAATAGCTAAAAAAACCGCCAAGGAAAAGGAAATAAAATGGATAGAATAGATCAAGAAAAGTTAGAATTGTTTTTGGAACATTTTGAGAATTCCCCTTATAGAAAAAAGATGGAAATTTTCGATGTTGAGCTTGAAGGGGGAAACCCCGGTTGTGGAGACATAGTAAAAATATATATGAAAGTTAATCCAGATAATACTACAGAGTTTTCTTTTGAGGGTTCTGGATGTACTATTAGTCAGGCTTCCACCTCTATTCTTATTGAAAACATTCAAGGGAAAAAAATAGAAGAAATTGAAAACATTGATCTCAATTTTCTCTGGAGTTTAATAGGTAAGGATGTGTACACATTAAGACCGAATTGTGCTTCGTTAGGACTTAACGTTCTTAAAGCGGTCTTGAAAAAATATAAAAGAATAAAATTAGGTTAGTGAAAGGATTTTCTACAGTTGAGATTATAATCAGCACGCTTATAATTTTCGCATTGATATTGATTGCTTTTTATTATTATTGGTATAATGTAGAATATGCTCGTATAGCTTCTTTCATACAAAATGTCAGGTTTTTAAAGATAGCCTCTGAAAAATATTATGTTGATAAAAATAAGTATCCAAATTCTGTTGTTGATCTATTAGCTGATCCCTACAGGGATTATTTACCCAAGTTTTTGGCGACTACTTTCATGTATTCTCCATGGAACACACAGATACTACTTAAAAATGTAAACTATGAAAATAAATCTGTTCTTTTCCTTTACCTTGAATATAAATTAAAAAAGAGGGATTATATTTCCTATTTTATACGTCAAAAGATAATGAAAGAAATCTATTTTTTTGATTATTATCGTTCTAATAAAAGTGAATATATGATTTTTGTTATTTCTTTTGTTTGGAGATAGTTTTTCTTTGTAAGGAAATCTTCTCTATTAAAACGATTATGTTTGATAAAAGAATTGATATGAAAGCAAATATTTCTACATTCGCAAATTTGGAAACGTATGCTGAAAATTCTCCACGAGGTAGAAAAAAGACTATATCCTCTTTCTTGAATTTTATCCTTGAATATTTAAATGCTAAATATGTGGTTAGTATTTTTAAGATTATAAAAAAAGGTATAAGTAGTAATATTGTATAATTCAATGATACTTCTATATTAAGTTTGGTTTTACTCATGAAGTCAAGGATAAAAAGTCCTATTGAAAAATTTTTCAATGGTTCTAGTTTGGGTCTGATTGAATTTGAAACACTTTGGGATATAAATAATGATGAAAAAAACATTATTAATACTTCTGGTAAATGTAGCATTTTTGATAGAGAATACAATAATAAAAAATATCCAAGTATAAAGAATATACCTATTTCTTCCTGAATGTATCTTTCCAAAAGAGGTGAATATCTATTTATAACAAATTTTGATAATAGAAATATCAATATTATTACTATAATCGTTAAAAAAAGTGTAATTATTGGGGAATTGTTCTTACTCATTGAATATAGGCTTAAAATTGATAGTATTACTATCAGTATTATGTCTTCAAATAGGAGTATTCCTATCATTATTTCTGCAGCCTTTGATACCAATTTTTTCTGAAATTCTAATATTTTTACAACTATGGCCGTGCTGGATGGATATAGACAAATTCCTAAGATAAGAGATAGGAAAAAATCTTTTGTTATTAGGTATAATATTATGAAAGGAATTAATAGGTTGAATAAATCAAATAATGAACTAACTAAACTTTTTTTTAAGTTGCTAATGAAAGCCTCTATTGTATATCCCAATCCTAATGAGAAGAATATGAATGATATTGCTGTTTCTGAAAATATTTTCAAAGCTTCTATAGAAAAATTGAAATTATAAAAACTATTTAATATTGCGATTAATGATCCAATGAATATACTTACCAATACAAAGGAAACTCTCAAAATGATGGAAAATAAAAATATCATAACCATTACGATGGAAACCAAAATTTCATTCATATTAAATATATTTTTCCTTGTAAAATTTTTGCCTTTTTTGTAGGAAATATTATCGATCTATAGAAATATAATAATTAGAAAGATTTTTACAGAAGGGGGAAAATTTATTATGTTGGCTACTCTTACTAAAGCTGAAAGAGAATCGATTATAATAGAAGCAAGCAATAGGAATCATGGCAAAGTTGAATCAAAAAACATAAGACATAAAGGTTTTGTTCCCGCTTGTCTATATGGAAAAGATATACAAAACAAAACAATTTCTATTTCATTAAAAGATGCCACAAAACTCAGAACGGGGCAAATAGTACAACTGAAAATAGATGGTGATTATTATAGAAGTGTGGTTAAAGAAATACAATATGATTATCTTAAAGATAAGATAATACATGTAGATTTTATGGCATTGGTTGAAGGTAGATTCATTGAAATTGAAGTTCCTCTTGAAATAACAGGTGAAAGTCAAGGAGTTAAAAAAGGTGGAATACTTCAAGTACTACTTAATACGTTGAAATTGAAAGTGCTTCCCAACAACATACCTGAAAAGATAGTGTTAAATGTAACAAATCTTGATATTGGTGATAGTATCCATGTATCGGATTTAGTGAATATAGAGGAATTTAAGGGAATAAAATTTGTTAACAGAGCGGATACAACCATAGTTACTGTAACCTCAGCTGAGGAAAAAACTGAATAACCCAAATAAAATTATTTTTAATGAATCAGGTATCCGAAAAAATAATAAATATTTTTAAAAATAACAAAGAAATATTGGCTATATATACTTTTTCTAATTTAAGAAATATATTTGGACAAAATATAAAAGACGAAATACTTAATAATGTTAAAAATATTCTAGAAAATTTTAAAAAAAACATGGATTTTGATTATATAACCTTCAATATGAAGGATTATACCATTATTGCTTTCAAGTACAATCAGGAAATAATTATTATTTTTGGTGTTCCCAATATTAAGGAACCTGTAATAAGAGTTAGTATAAAATCATTATGAAAGAAAGAAAAGATTTGAAGAAATTAATATATGAATCCTGGTATAAACAGAGCAAAAGAGATATAGATGTTGCCAACCTATGTTTAGAAAAAGGTTATTATGAGTGGGCATGCTTTTGTTACCAAGAAGCAACAGTTAAAATCATAAAATCATTACTTAAAAAATTGGATTTAGATTCATTTAGACACTCCGTTTTTAGTTTATTGGAAACCCTGAATCAAAAGGTTAGTATTCCAGAAGAGCTATTCGAATTTGCCAAAGAAATAGACAAACACTATATCATCTCCAGATACCCTGGTGCAAATATGCTTAAACCACCCTATGAAAATTATAGTATTGAAGATGCAAGACAAATACAGAAAATATCTAAAAAAATTATTGAATTTATTGAACAAGAAATTATTAGCAAGTAAATTTTTATTCTCAATATTTGTTATTATTCTTTTTTTAGTTTATAATTCCCCTGCAATTACTAAAATTGGTGATTTTTATAAATTAAATATGGATTTTTTTTATGACTCAGAAAAAATATATATTCAAACAGATACTCCATTGACTTACAAAATCTTTTATACTTCTCCAAATGAGGTAAATATATTCTTTCCTTTCGTAGAAATTTACGATAATCAAATTGAGCATTCTTTTTATAAAATAAAAACTTTTAACAATCATTATTATTCTGTAATAAAAGTTAATACTTTTTATCCTATACCTTATGAGTTAATAAGTTTTGAAAATGATGAAGAAAATGGTAAAATTGTTATTTCTTTTCCCCTGGAATATAAAATAGTCAATACACTCTATTTTTATACTCCTGATAATAGAGTTATGGCTAAATTACATTACAAAATTTTTTTAAGAGAATTTCTAAAAAATAAGATAAATATTTTTTCTTACAATATGCAAATCCAAGACTTCAATTTGTTTAATATTAGATTTATTCAAAATGAAAACAAAGAGGATTTGGATTTCATTAAAGATGGTTTCTGGTTTGCCATAAATGGTACCTATTTTGCAAAGTTTAATAACAAGTATTCAACTGTTGCAGCGGTAGTTTATGATAATCGAATCTTATCTTATCCTGTGGAACACAGACCTCCAAGAGGTTTTTGGGGTGTTCTTAAAAATGAAGATGGTTATTCTTTTCTTTTTGACAGACTTCCAAACTTAAGGAAGGATTTTGAAAATTTTATAAATTCTTTAAAAAGGGAGCATAATATATACTTCCTTATTCAAGCTGGTCCTCTTATACATAGGGATTTTTCTTTTGTTATGGACCCTGATTTGGAAGCTTTTGGAACCAAAGGTAACAACATAATAGAACCTGCTCCAAGAACAGTTATCTACATCGATAAAAATAATAATGTAAATTTTGAAACAATCTATGGGGTTGGTGTAAAGAGGAAATCTGGACTAACTTTGTATGAATTGGCTAGTTATCTTTATGATTCTAAGGACTCTATAAATTTGGATGGAGGAAGTTCTACTTGTATGTACGTGGCTAATAAAAAATTAGAACCGCTTTTTCAAAAAAATTTCCCCTTTAAATCACAAAACTATATAGTTTTCTATACTGATAAAGACTTTTATACTGTTTCTCCCAGAAATCTATACTATTATTTTCCTGGTATATTTGGAATTGATCATAATAATCTTTCTCAGGATAAAACTTTTGGAACTAAATATGTTACTTTCTTTGATGGTTACCAAAAGTATCAGAAAGTGATTTATAACGATAGTCTTGAATATTTTGATAATAAAGACAAGAAAATGGTGTTTATTCAGACCAACGATATAGAGCTATCATTGGAAAAATTAAATCTTAAAAATCCAAAAAATGTAGTGAAATACTATAATTGTTATATTATTCAATATGAATGATTTATCAGTTTCATTTAGAAGTGGATTGAGTCTTTTTAAGAAATATAGATTTTGGGAAGCCCATGAAAAATGGGAAGAGTTATGGAATAAAATGAAACTTGACAATAGACTGCATCATAAATCAGATATAATTAAAGGAATAATTCAAATCTCTGCCGCTTTTCATAAGTTGTATAATCAAAAGAACATATATGGGTTTAAAAAGATTATCTTGAATTCAAAAAAATATTTCCAGAATTATCCTCAAATCGTAAAATATCTCAATTCATTTTATTATGATATAGATGTTATGAAGTATCAAAGAGTGTTTGAAGACTTAATTGAATCAATGGAAACGGATATTTTTTAAATCAATTTTTAAAATAATAATCTATGGAATCATTTTTTAATGATGTTTTTGGATTCGTATTTAACTATTCCTATTTCTCCATAGTTTTGATGATAGTAGTTTATTTTAGTTTCCAATTCTTGAATCTTCTTTTCGTATTTATCTTTCATTTGTTCTATTTCTTCCAATAGTTTTATTATTACTTCTATTCCTGGAGTATTGATACCCATGTCTTTGGATAGGTTTGTTATAATTTTAAGTTTGGCTATATCTTTGATATTGTACATTCTTCTTCCTGTGGGTGTTCTTGAAGGTTTTATTAATCCCTGTTTTTCATAGTTTCTAATTGTTTGTTCATGTATTTTAAGAATTTCTGATACTGTTTTTATTGAAAAATAGTTGCCTTCTAATGGATAGTTTTCGAAGAACATTTTCAGTATTTTGTCTACCATATTATATCACCCCTGTAAGTATTTCTCTTATTTTTTTGAGCTTATCCTTGTTTTTGGGTATGTACGGAACTGGTACTATAATGAGGTCTCCAGCTATTTGTTTACTGTCTATCAATCCTAATGATTTGAATACCACTTCACTGTACAATTGATCAATACTTATATGTGTTTTAAGTTTTTTATTATTTGGAAGGAGAACAGTGATTTCTTCATTGTTTAGAATTTTTTCTATTTCTACTGGTAAAATTAGTAGCAGATTTTTTTCTTGAATTATTTTGTAATTGGATGGTTTAATTTTTATTTTTATTTTTATGGGTCCATATTGTGTGTTTACAGTTATTTTTGAGTTTTCCTTTATTCTAGGTGGTATGCTGACATTGACGTTGGTATTTCTGTTGTTTATATTGAGTGTTATTGTTTTATTAGTTCCTGTATATATTTCTTCGAGATTAAAAAATATTTCTACTTCTGGAACATTTTGTGAAGTTTGATAATTGTTGAAATTATCCGAAATGTCAAAATCAAAGAATATGTTGCCAAATGGAGATTTTTTGGATTTTGATTTACCAAAAGAACCAAATATTTCTTGTAATATTTCTTCTAAATCTTTTGAAGCTTTTGATTGATAGGTATATGCTCTTTGGTTGAATTGTTCTGGGTCATATCCTTTTTTGCTTGCTTCATATATGTTTTTCCAGTTTTCCCCGTATTTATCGTAAAATTTTCTTTTTTCTGGGTCACTGAGTACTTCGTATGCTTCGTTTATTTGCCTGAATATTTTCTCACTTTCTTCTCTGTTAGAAGGGTTTAGATCAGGGTGATATTTCCTTACCAGTTTCCTGTAAGCTTCTTTTAATTCTTTTTCTGTTGCATTTCTGCTAACTCCCAATATAGAATAATAATCTTTCATACTTTTACCACCTCTTGTTTTTAAACTCTTCCATATTAATTTTTATACAAAATTATAAAAAATCCTTATATATGTTTTGTAAGTTTATTTATAAATATGTTTAAAAATTTTTTATTTTATATTATATGGATAGATTCTTTTCAATAATTCTAAAAACAGTATTGAAATAATGAAAATAACTAATATTGACACAACAGTTAATGAACTTGCATATCCTATATCTAAGTATTTAAAAAAGTTCTCATAGATATACATTGGTAATGTTTTTGTTGAATTAGCTGGCCCTCCTCCCGTTAATACGTATGGTAAATCAAAAACCACCATTGCGTAAAGAAGTCTAAACAGAAGTGCAGTAGATATAGCAGGGATACATAAGGGAAGTATGACCCAAAAAATCTTATGATACCAATTTCCTTTCTCCACATCTATGGCTTCAAAAAGCTCTTTATTTATCCCTTTCAAAGCCGAATAGAACATTATAGCTATAAAAGGAGTCGTTTTCCATACATCTATTAAAATCATCCATATGAAAGCCCAAACAAAATTTGATAGAAAAATATTTTCTATATTAAAAAAATTAAAGAATTTGGGTATTATTCCATACTGCTCATTTAACATGAACCTCCAGGATAAAGCCATTATAGCTGTTGGTAAAGCCCAAGGGAGTAATATACTTATCCTCAAAATTTTGTTGTTTTCATTTTTCCATACTAATAGAGCCAATAAAAAACCTATTACCAATTCAATTACGAAAGAGATTAAGCTGAACCTCAAACTATTGTACAAAGAATTCCAATAACTCTGATCTGTCAATATGTAATAATAATTGTCCAAAAAAACAAACCTCTTTAAATCCAAATATATAACTTCTATATAAAAAGAAGAAACGAATATCTTCATAAATGGGTATACTACAAAAATAAATAGTAGAGTTATTGTTATGAGATTTATTGATAATATAACAAAATCTTTTTTTTCTTGCATTTCAGTTTTTGTATATATCTCTATGTTCTACCAAAACTTTAATATTTTTGTGTTTATTTTTAATATGTTTTGCTAAATACTCCGCTACAAATACTGATCTATGTTTACCTCCTGTACATCCTACTCCTATTTCTAAGAAATTCTTAACATTTCCTAAATATGATTCAACAATATAATCTATATATTCTAATGTTTTGTCTAAAAAGCTTTGTGTTTTGGGATCTTTTAAAAGATATTCTTTTACTTCTTCATCCAAGCCATTTTTCTCTGATAATTCTTTAACATAGAACGGGTTCCTTAGGATTCGGGAATCTATAACAATATCCGTATTTATAAAACCGTGTTTATAACCAAAAGAAACTATTTTTACAATATATAATTTTTTTAACAATATGAATTCAGAGATTTTCAATGATAAGTCATAAGGAGATAATTCTGAAGTATCTATTATATAGTGAGATTTATCTTTTAGTTTTTTTAATAACTCTTTTTCTATTCTTATTCCTTCTTCTAGGTTTTCGGTATTTAATGGATGTACTCTTCTGTTTGAATTGTATCTTTTTATTAGTGTTTTTTCATTACAATCTAAAAATATTATTTTTATGTCGTTCTTTTTTGATAAGTTCAAAGTCTTTTCTATAAGTTTGTTGATAGATCTTTTTAATTTTTCTTGTCCTTTTTTAGAAACAAATATCATTCTTGGATCAATTATAAAAGCTATATCAGATATATTACTGTTTTGTGCTATTTCAATAATTTTGGGAATAAGATCAAGAGGTGCATTATCTATACAATAAAAGTTATTGTCTTCTAATATTCTCAAGGCAGTGTTTTTACCTGCTCCAGAGATACCTGTTATAAATATTATCACTATTTATCTTGTAAGAATTGGAGTATTTTATTTACTTTTTCTTCTGCCTGATCTAAAGTATTTGCTTCAGAATAAATTCTTATCAAAGGTTCCGTTCCTGATGGTCTTAATACTATCCAATTTTTATCATCCTCTACTATCTTTATGTAATCCCTTATCTCTATAGTTCCATTTATAAGATTCCTTATTTTTTCGATGTTGTTTATAAATTTCTGATAATTTTCTCTTTGTTCTTCTATTGAGTTAAAATGTGAGTCTTTTCTATAACAATATGAAATCCCAGTAAAAGAATGTAGGTAATCTAATATTTCAATGGGTTTGATATTCATATCAGAAAGCATCTCTATTATATATAGAGCGTTTAAAAGGCTATCCCTTTCAGGGATATGATTTTTGAAGCCTATTCCACCACTTTCTTCCCCACCTATTAAAATATTATCCTTTACAAATAAATCTGCTATATATTTAAAACCTACTGGAGTCTCTATTGCTTCTAGACCCATTTTATCTGCTAATCTTTTTAGTTTTGTTGATGTAGGTAATGTCCTTATTAATTTCCCATGCCATTTCTTATTTTTTACTAAATGTATTGCAAGCAATGGTAGTATTTCATGTGGAGATATCCATTCTTTATAGTTTATAGCAAAAATTCTGTCTCCATCTCCATCAAAAGCAAAACCTATTGCATTTTCTCCTAACATCCTTGTTATGTTTTGTAAATCCCTTAAATTTTGTGGTATCGGTTCTGGAGAACCTCCATTAAAGTAAGGGTTCCTATTATTATTGATTTCAATAATATTTTTCGAATTTATGATTGATTTAAAGCTATTCGAAAGTACTCCAAACATGTAATCCACTACAATCAATATGTTATTTTTCTCAATAAACTTTTTTATTTTCTCTATATCAATTTTGGATTTTATAGTCTCTAAATATTCTTGTTGCAAACTAATTGAAGCGTCTATTATCTCTTTTTTGGGGATTATTGAATTTGAATGTTCTTTAAGAAAATTTTCTATCATTTTTGTCATTTCATTTGTAGCTGAACCACCATACTCTGCTTTATATTTTACTCCGTTATAAAAATATGGATTATGTGAAGCTGTTATCATTATTCCTGCAGCATGGTTTTTAAAAACTTTTAGAGATAGTGCAGGTGTTGAACAAGGAGTATTTGATAGGAGAACAGGTATATCAAAACTTGTTAATACCTCTGCAACTTTTTGAGCATAGTACTCTGACATGAACCTGTGATCATAACCAACTACTACTCCGGATTTATAGTCCCTGTATTGAACTTTATAAGAAGCAAAAGGATATCTATTATAGTCTATATTATAGATTTCTAGATTTTTTCTTGCCTCAGATTTTATAAGTTTAGCTATTCCTACTGCTACTCTTTCTAAATTCTCTATTGTGAAATCTTTAGATATTATTGCTCTCCAACCATCAGTTCCAAAATTTATCATAATTTATGTTTCTATTCGTACTATTGCTTGTGGTGCTGAATCGCCTCTTCTAAAACCAACTCTGTATATACTGAAATATCCACCTTTTTCTTTGTTTTTTGAATTCAATATGGAACCGAGATCTATTGAACTTTTTACCAATTTTCTATCTCCTAGATAACTGTATATTTTCCGTGAGAGATTAACCAATTCTGTTTTCAGTTTATCTCTTTTATCTTCTGGAGCATTATTTATTAGAGCCTTTATTTTTGCAGCTTTACGAGAATAAGTTAAAATCTTAGATCCAAAGCTTGATAAAGATTTGGCTCTTGCCAATGTTGTGACTATTTCTAAACGTGGACTGGTAATAACATTTTTCATTAAGTTCCTTAACATTGATAATCTATGTTCTGTATATCTTCTCAATTTTTTGTATCTTTTTCTGTGTCTCATATTTACCCCCCAATCTATATCATTTTTAACCCACTTAGTTTGTTATTAACTGTTTCCTCAAAATTCCTTAATAATCTATCTAAGTCTTTCTTTATAGATAAATCAAGTATAATGTTATCACTTATTATCATTGCTCCCCCTATTATTTCAGGATCAATTTTTATATTTTTTATTTTTATTTTTAAACCTAAGTTTTCTTCTATTATTCTTATCAATTTTTCCAATTCTGTTTTGTCTATTTCAAAAGCTATACTTATTTCAACTTCTATTATGTTATTGTGTTTATTATATAGAGATTTGTAATAATAATATATTTTGGGTAATAATTTTTGCCTTTTTTTATACAACAATAACTTTAAGAAATTTTTTGTTATATTTGAAAAATCTACCCTTTTTATTATAATTTCTTCTTTATCAGTTGATGATATTGATAAAGAGTTCCATAATTCTAAGAGTTGTTTATTTTTTTCCAATAGTACCAAAAAATTTTTCAGATCTTCTAAAACTTTATCTATTTGATTTTCTTCTTTTGCCTTTTGGAAAAGTGAATTTGCATATCTTGCTGATATTGATAACATTTTTTATACCCACTCAGTTTTTTTCTATTTCTTTGAGTTTTTCTTTTGTAACCTCAATTATTTTTTTATTTATATTTTGATCAACCACTTCTTTGAGAACTCCTTTAGCAAGAGATGAAACTATTTCTATATAGGTATTTTTTATTTCATCTATAACTTTTTTCTGTGCCAATTCTATCTCTTTTAATGCTTTGGATTGTATTTCGTTTGCTTTATTTTGTGCTTCTTCTATTATGTAGTTCTTAATGTTTTCGGCTTCTTTCATTGATTCCTGAATTATTCTCTCTCTTTCTTTATATATTTCGTTTAATTTGGATTCCAATTCTTGTTTAATTTTTTCTACATCTTTTCTTATTTCTTCAGCTGTTTGAATATTTTTCTGTATAATATTTTTTCTTTCTTCTGTTATCATTTTAAAAGGTTTGTAAAATAGAAAATAAGCTAATATTGAAAAGATAACGAAATTAACTATCTGTAATAACAGAGTCCATCCACTTAATATTTCAGACATATATTTTCACTCCCTATTTTG
>JANXBF010000050.1 GCA_025057615.1 Candidatus Calescibacterium sp.
AGTGAAGGAACATCCAGATTGATAGATTTAGAAGTGGCTAAAATAATTAATGATTGTTATAACGAAGTGAAAAATATCATAAACACTTATAGAGAACAACTTGTGCTTGTTGCAGAAACCCTTCTACAAAAGGAAGTAATTAATGAAGAAGAATTCAATTCTCTAATTGCATGATGAGAATTCTAATTTCTGAAGATGAGATTCAACGAAAAGTAACCAGTTTGGCTAGTGAAATAGATCAATACTTGGAAAGAGAGAATTTTCGTGAGGAACCAGTTTTCGTCTGTGTTCTCACCGGAAGTATTTTCTTTTTCTCTGAATTGGTTAGAAATTTAAAAAATGACGTTATAACCGAATATATTAAAGTCTCAAGTTATCAAGGAAAATCTTCTACACAAAATATAAAAATACTCAAAGATATATCAATTGATATAACCAATAGAGTTGTTTTTGTTATAGAGGATATTATTGATACTGGGTTAACTTTGAATAAAATAATTTCACTTTTTAGGGAAAGGAATCCTCAAAAAATTCTTGTATGCACTTTATTGGATAAACCTTCAAAAAGGTTAGTGGAAGTAAAAGTTGATTTTTGTGGCTTTGTAATACCACCAGAATTTGTTGTTGGTTATGGTCTCGATTATAATGAAAAATTTAGAAATAAACCGTACATTTATGTTATCGAGGAGGAATAAATATGTTAAAAAACATATTAAAAACTACTGGTGTAACTGATGCAATAAGAGAGTCTTGTAGGATGGTTGTTCAAAATTCTAAGTATGTTAAGATTAATTTTGATGCTTTAAATAAATTTGTTTCGGAGTTTACTACAGAGATCAAAGGTTGGGATGTTCAAAGGATTTTAAACACAGATATACATTATGTTGATGATCCTGTAAAATCTGTGTGGTACTTCTTTGTTTTGGATAGTATTAATTTTTGTTTTTGGGCTGATAATAGGTCTGACAAGTGGACTGTCAGATATAAAGATCAAGAATTGAGTGGATATAACGCTTTAGCTATATGTCTAAAGCGGGAAGCTGAATTATCTAACGTTTTTACTTATCCATATTATTGGTCGAAAATTTTCAAAGGTGAACTGATGAGAATGATATATCCAACTTATGAGGATTTGCACTACGCTTATGGAGAATTGAGACTAATAGATGAAAGAGTTACAAATCTCCGAGAATTAGGAGAAAACGTTTTTGAAAAACCACTCTCTGATATGTATAAAAATATATTTTGGAAAAAAATTGGCGAAAAAAATTCCCAAGGAAAAATTAAAGAGGAAGAAACCGATCCATATAAACTGTCCTATACCGATAAAAATGATCCTCAAAAGATTACCGATCTAATTATCCAAGCAAATTATGATGTCGATAGGTTTGTAAGTATAATTATTGAAACCTTCAGAAATTATAGAGATTTTGCAGACTATCAATTAAACAATGGTAAAATAATAGAGGTTGGTTTTTATAAGAGAGCGCAAATACTGGCTCACGATTTATATCTACTATACCAGTACTATTCTAAAAATAAACCTGAGTTTATTGAGAAATATCCATTCCTTAAATATATGAATTTCAAGAATATAAACAAGCTAACAGCTTTTGCTGATTATAAGCTGCCTCAATATCTACATTACAGAGGAATAATTTCATATACTGATGACTTATTGAATGAAATAAATTCTGGAAAGATTATACCTTCTAAGGATAGGAAAGAGGTTGAAATACGAGCAGCTACTGTGATAGCTGTTGAAGAGATAGCCAATAAAACTAAATCTTACCCAGCATTTGTTGATAACGTTCTCTGGAACCTTTCAAAACAACAAGGACTACCTAAGCATCATAAAACAATTACAATATATTATTAGTAGGTAGAATTATGGTTAAATTGAAGCCCGTTTTCATATTTTTAATTTTTATATTTTTTATTTTTACTTCCTATACTCATTGTTTTGAATTAAATGATGTTTACATAGAAAGATACTATGTTGGAGAAAGTAAAGTTTTTGTCATAGAGAATTCTTGTTTGACTTTACCCTCCGTTGGTTTTGTAATTAACAAAGGAGCTAAAGATGAATCCCCTCAATATTATGGTATTACCCACTTATGGGAACATTTGTTTTTCAGAAACAAAATCGACAATAAAAGTATAAAAGAATTATTGATAGGTACTCAATATAATGCTACAACATACAATGATTATATTGCTTTTTATGCTGTTGGTGAATATGAAAGAATACTAAATACTTTTCTTTTTTCTATTAACAATCCTAATTTTGATAACGAGGATCTTGAAATAGAAAAAAGAGTTGTAATAACTGAGTTGGCAATGAAAAGCTTATCCATGCCAAATATTTTCAAAGTTTATACTAATCCAACTGGAGGAACAATAAGAACTGTAAGTAACATCAGTTATGATGTAATGGTAAATTTTACAAAAAATATAAAACAGGATGATATTTCATTTTTCATAATAGATAAGAATAGGAATTTGGATTTTCGGATCTTCTCCAAATTTTATGGTGAATCACCCCAAAAAAGAGACAGCTTTATAATATCTTTGAAGCCATTAACCGATAATGAAATATATCAAAATTACATAAAATTTATATCTCATACCTATTCTATCAATTTTGATATTAGTGTGAATGATGATGGAATCTGGCTGTATATTGTTTCTCAGAGTTTCATAGATGAAGATTTATTCTTGGGTGATGTGGTTTCTTATTATATCAAATATAAAATCAATAATGATATTAGATTTAAGGAGGTCTTATATAATCGTTTCAGTATAAATAACTTAGAAGCTTTTATTTATCCTCAAAAATATGAATATGGTTTAGTAATAATTGCACAAGCATCAAAAAAAATTGATTATCATCAAGCATATGACCTGGAAAAATTTATAATTTCGGAAATTGGAAAAATAAGTTATGATGAATTTTACAAAATATATTATAAGATGTATTTAGATCTTCTTACTGATTTTTCTGATTCTTGGAGATTTTCTCAATTAATTTCATTTTTTGTATATTATGATAAATGGAATCTTTTAAATTATTATATTAAGGGGGTGTTATAATTGACTGCCAAAGATATACTTAAAAAATTTATAAAAAGAGAAATAAGTGTTAAAGAAGTTGTTGATAAATACCTTTCTAAAATAGAAGAGCAAAATAAGTTTTATAATGCTTTTATCAGTGTTTTTGATAGGAGTTTTATTTATGAACAAGTTGAAAGAGCTCAAAAAATGATAAATGAAAGCAAATTTACTCCTTTGGTTGGTATTCCAATAGCTATCAAGGACAACATAAATGTTAAGGGTTATCCAACTACTTGTGCTTCGAAAATTTTGAGTAATTACGTATCTCCCTATAATGCAACTGTTATAGAAAAATTGTATTCTGCAGGTGCTGTTATTGTTGGTAAAACTAATTTGGATGAGTTTGCAATGGGATCAACAAATGAGAATTCCTTTTTTGGTATAGTCAAAAACCCTTTGGATCCAGAGTTGGTTCCAGGAGGTTCAAGTGGTGGCAGTGCAGTGGCTGTGGCTACTGATATGGTCCCATTGTCTTTGGGGTCTGATACAGGTGGATCAATTAGATTGCCAGCTGCTTTCTGTGGTATATATGGGCTTAAACCCACTTATGGAGCTGTATCAAGGTATGGACTTGTTGCTTATGCTTCCTCGCTTGATCAGATTGGACCATTTTCCAAATCTATAGAAGACATATCTCTCATAATGCAGGTCATAGCAGGTTTTGACCCATATGATAGCACAAGTTCTAAAGATTTTGTTCCAGATTTTGTTGACGATTCTTTTAATATTAAGCTTTCATTTGATAGTATCAGAGGTTTGAGAATAGGATTCCCAAAAAAGATAGTTGAAGACCCTGCTGTTGAAACCATTATTAGAGATTCCATTAATAATTTGATAAATCTACTTGCAAATAACGGTGCAATAATAGAAGAAATAGAGTTCCCTTATCTGGAATATTCTATACCATCTTACTATATAATAGCCACAAGTGAAGCGAGTTCAAATTTAGCAAGATATGATGGAGTTAGATATGGATACAGAGATATTGATTCTGAAGATGTAAGAACTATGATGAAAAAAAGTAGGGGAGAAGGCTTTGGATTAGAAGTCAAAAGAAGAATATTGGCTGGAACTTTCTGTTTGTCTAGCGGTTACTATGATGCTTACTATAAAAAAGCTTTGCAGGTAAGAAATATAATAAAAAAAGATTTCCAAAACATATTTAAACATGTTGATTTTGTTATTATGCCAACTTCACCAACATTACCC
Source organism: Candidatus Calescibacterium sp. (assembly GCA_025057615.1). GTDB lineage: Bacteria > DRYD01 > DRYD01 > DRYD01 > DRYD01 > DRYD01. The sequence goes on from JANXBF010000050.1 coordinate 4,324, forward strand.
TGGAAAATAGGTGAGAAGTTAACAGACCCAATTCAAATGTATCTGAGTGATATATACACTGTAGCTGTTAATTTAGCCGGTTTACCTTCTATAAATTTTCCATACTATACTAAGCATTTTCCTGTTGGAATTCAAATTATATCTAATTATTTTCAAGAAACAAGAATAATAAGTCTTTCATATATTATTAGTAACTTAATTATAAATTAACCGAGAGGTGCTGAAAATGTTAGTAATAGGAGATTTGCATGGAGACTACTATAAACTGAAAAGGATTTTGGAAGAATCAGAAATCGCAAAAATAATAGATAAAGAAGATGAATTAGAAATAGAAATAATAAATGAAGAAATATATATTGTTTTTATTGGAGATTATATAGATTGGAGAGGAGAGGATATTGAAAATCCATTAAATTTAGAATACAAGGATATTGTTAAGGGAACATCAAAGATAGTTAACCTAGTTTCTAAGCTAATCGATAAAAGAAAAAATGTTTTTACTCTTGTAGGTAACCATGAAGAAATGATGTTCAAAGCTTTGAAAATACTTGATAATATTGATATAAAAGACTTCAATGAAATATTGGAAAAAGCCTCTAAAAATCCATACTCCGTTATGAGAGAATTAATTCAAAAAGGAATACTAGAATATTTTATGATATTCTATAATTGGTATTCTCAGGGAGGAATGAATACTATAAGATCGTTTGACAATGATATTAGAAATCTACTTAAATCAGTTAGCAATGATAAATTGTTCAAAAATCTTTTGTTATTCGTATACTTTGAATTAGAGGATGGCAGTAGAATAGTTATCTCTCATTCTTTCCCTGATGATATTGATTGTATAGACAGAATTATTCAACAAAGAATACAGAATGATGATGTTGGATTAATACTCTGGAGTAGGAAGATTTGGGGTATTGATGCTTTCAATGGTTCAAGAACGGAACCATTGCAAGAAAATCAGATAATAGATATATTAGATAAGAATAAAATAAAACATTACATAGTTGGCCATACAAGGATCAATTTGGAACCAAAGCCTTTCCAATATTTGAACGGGAGAGTTATTAATGTTGATAATCACGGAGTTCCTCATTCTCAACCTTTATTTGTTAAAAATCTTAATGTGAAATCTTATAAATCAATGGAATTTAAAAATTTATAATGAAGATATTTGCTTTGATTTTAGGTATTTTATTTGCAATATACTATATATTTGATGAAGATAAATTTGTATTTATTGATAATGCTAATTTAGCTATTCATGAATTTGGGCACCTATTTTTTTCAGCCTTTGGTGAAACAATGGGTTTATGGGGTGGAACCCTTATTCAGATAATAGTTCCATCTTTAATTCTATGGTATTTTATTAGAAATCAAGAAATTTATGGAATATATTTTTCTACTTATTGGTTGGGGCAGAATTTACTTAATATAAGTAGGTACATTTATGATGCTCAGGAAATGAACTTGCCACTTTATAGTCCTTGGGCTTCTGATGATGAAGAAATTATTCATGATTGGAATGCAATATTATCATCTCTGGGATTACTCAAGTATGATGACACTATTGGTTTTTTGGTCTCTCTTTTGGGATGGGGAATAATAGTTTTTTCCATGATATGGCTTTTGTTAAATAAGGAGGACAATAAACAGTTTTGATTTAAATTTTTGTCTTTTGTGCTTTAAGTGTTTTATATTCTTATATTAGACTGGACATCTATTGATGAGGCTATGTAAGCGGGCAATATTGATGATGTTATACCTATAAATAATGATATAACTAGTATTTGTTGTATTACTGTATATACATTTCCCATTAGAGGTATTGATATATTCAGAGCTGCTTGTAAGGAATTGCTTATTAGGGTTGTACTTATGATTCCTATTAGTAAACCTACTATGCTTGATATTGTAGAAAGTATAATTCCTTCTATTAATAATGAAAGGAATACTACTATTCTTGGTGCTCCTATTGCTAGAATTATCGTGAATTCTGGTGTTCTCTCGAATGTGGTTATTAATATTGTGTTTGTAGAAGCAATTAGTGCTATTGATATGGAAGCAATTATCATTATAACCTGTAAAACTTTTAAACTGGAGATTATCGTTTCCTGAATGTAATTGATTTTTTTGTGTTCAGTTAGGATAAGTGTTGGATATTTATTAACTAACTCTGAGAGTTTGGTGGGATTCATTACAGAGTTTATCCAGATTTGATCAAAGTTTTTCCTATTTGATATTTCTATATATTTTCTGAAATCGATAAATATTGAGTAATCTTCATATCCATCTAATTCTTTTTGTATTTTGTATACTTGGAACTGTTTATCGTTTATTTTTATAGAGCTGTTTTTTATGATATGTGAAATTTTTGATCCGACAAGAACATAATCTTGTGGATATAAAGGGTAATCCATGTTGGGATAAAAGTCCCTCGCTTTTTCTAAATCAATGGATATTAACGGAATTAGTTTATTATCAATGTTTACGATACTTTTAAAAACGGGGGTAATTTTATATTCATTTTGATAGACCATTAAGTTATTATATAGCTCAATTGGTATGTAATTTATTGAGGGGTTTATCAGTATTGGTCCAACTTCTATAGGAATGTCTTTCGTAGTTATTATCATATCGATATTTTTATTTTTTACCGACTTTTCAACTGTACTTAAAAAACCTTGGATTAATGATAACAATATGAATGATATTAATATGGAAAATGCAATGGAAAACATGGTCAATATTGTTCTTTCTTTTCTATATAGTATACTACTTTTGGCTAATTTGATTGCAATGTTTAACATTAAACTACAGTATTTGGAATTAATAAAATTATCTATTCATTAGGTAATATATTTTGTATGAGGTTTTTGACTGTTTTTGTCAATTGTTTAGTAAAATTTTCTCTTGTTTCTTGATCAAGATTTTCATATATTACGTATGCTACTATTCCTATTACTGCTCCTAGTAATCCTGCCATTACTATTTTTCTTTTTGAGTACTTTACTATTTTTTTTTCTTCCATATGTTCAATATAATCTTCCATTTTATATACCTCCATGTTTTGTAGTGTATTATTTTACTTTATCAAATATGGTTTCCCTTCTTTTTCTTGCTGGTTTAGTGGAGTATTTTTCATATATTGGAGTTTTATTTAATTCTCTTGATCTATTTATTATGTTTACAGTTAAATAAGCAATTAGAAGTAGGATTGATATCAAAATTGTTATTATAATAAAATTATTATTGGTTGTTATCTTTTTGGAAGATGTTGTATCAGGGCTGATATTTTCTGATTGTTGGATATTTTGATTTGTACTAATGTTCTGTGAATTGGTTGGTTCAATATACTTACCACTGTTATAGTAGTAATCTTTGAATATTTCTTTTTTATAGTAATATATTTTGGGTGGTTTTTCTTTTTTCAGTTCTGGGTCTTCAGGATCAAGATCAGGATTCTTATATTCTTGATCATGTTTAAACATTAGATCTTTAGGAGGAACAAGGACACCTGCAAAAACACCATAGGACAGAAAAATAAAAAATAGAATAAATATAGTTGTGGATAGCCTCATTGATCTACAAATTCCATCAGAAATATTAAACATAATTAGCTCTACTAATAATTTAGGTATTTATATTCATTATCCCTTTTGTATAAAAGAATGTTTCTATTGTGATTTTTACAAGACTACTAAATTTGATAATAAATTTTATCGAAACCTGTTGGATCAGTTATCAATTTTCAAATACAATTTGATGGATACTGGTTATAGATTTGATAAGGTGGGGACTATATATTTTGGTGGAGGGACTCCCTCATTGATGTCTCTATCTTTCCTTGAAAAGATTTTAAAATTAATATATGAGAATTTTGAAACGTCCAAAAATGTTGAGATAAGTTTTGAGATAAATCCAGATCTTAGCAAGACCTATTTAAGGGATCTGAAAAAATTGGGAATAAACAGAATTAGTATAGGTGTTCAATCATTCAATACTTTTGGGCTAAGA
>JANXBF010000051.1 GCA_025057615.1 Candidatus Calescibacterium sp.
ACCTTATTTAGTTTAATTAATTTAAAATCTGTAAATTTTTTAAAAAATTTTTTTGTAAAAAAAATGTTAAAAAATATGGGAAAATATTTTAATTTTGCTTTTTTTTGAGTATATATAAAACGAAAATTAAAATAGGAGGTGAAAAAATATGCCAGTATCAATGCTGTTAGGGATTGGAGAAGGTGATTGGCGTCTAAGAAATGCTCTCTTAATAGAGGCTCTCTCATCATATAGAAGACGTGAAGTTCAAAATAATAATATAGTTAATAACATTATAAATATTAACATTGGTGGTTTTCCAGGGTATTGTGCTATACCACCTCATATTATCATTCAGTTGATAATGATCTTGTTGCAACTTTTGCAATCACAACAATGTGGATGTGGTTATCCCCCGATATTTGCCAAGCCAGATATGGGTTTTGCAGGTGGTATGCCAGGTATTGGATTCCCAGGTATGGGTATGCCAGGTTGTGGATTCCCAGGAATAATGCCTGGTGGATGCTATCCTATGCTCATGCCACCAATAGGAGGGTTTCCAGCTCCATTCCCCGGATTACCTCCATTCCCTAAACCACCAACTGCCATAGACTATGGTGTTGCAATAGGCGGAGGTATAGGAGGAACAGTTGGTGGAATAGCAGGTGGATTTGTTGGCTGGCAAGCTGGTGCAGCTGTTGGAGCAGCAATAGGAACAGCTATATTTCCAGGTGTTGGAACTGTCATAGGTGGTTTATTAGGTTCTGTTGTGGGTGCAATCGCTGGAAGTGCAATAGGACAGGGTATAGGTAAACTCATAGGTGGAATAGCAGGTGGAATTGTTGGAGGAGTCGTTGAAGTAGGTAAAAAGATATTTAAAGGTATAGGTAAGATATTTGGATTCTGAATAAACATTTAAATCACAAGTAAGTAATGGATAGGGTGGTTTAAAAGCCACCCTTTTTTATTTTATCCACCGTTTAACATTGATCTTAGAAAAATGTAAATTTTTACCACTAAATTTGTTATTGATTTACTCTCTATCTCTTTTCTACTTAAGTAAAAGTCAGGCTTTATTTTCTGATGCGGTTCAAGTTCTAGTGAAAAATTGAGAAAACCATTGGTATAAATTATTATCATTTGATCTAATTCTATAACACTTTGTATGTACGGTTTTCCATATGTTAGGTCTCCAAAAACTAGACATTTTCTCTTTAAAACGCCTGATATTACTTCTGCTGAGCTTGCAGTTGTATCATCTTGTAAAATTGCTATGAAGTTTTTTCTAAAGTATCCACTGTAATCTTCACTGCTGTAGAAATTTTGAGTTTTTATTTTTCCTTTCTTTTTAAAATTTACTGAAAAAAGATAAGTATTGGGTTCTAAAAAGAGGCTTGTAAAAAATGCTGCTGACCATAGACTCCCACCAAAATTATTCGTTAGATCAATTATTATAACAATTTCTTTATCGGTTTTATTTAATTCGTTTGAAAGATATTCCTTATACTTTCTTGCCATGTTTGGACTTATATCTACGAAGTTAATATAATAAACTTTTAATTCATTCAGCTTGATTACTTGAATTTTTATATCATCTTCTGCTTTTCTTTCTTGATAATAATTGACTACAAAAATATCTCTGTCTTTTATTTCTAAATATGGGTCTTTTATAAAAGTGTATATAGTTTCCTTAAAAGCCTCATTTATATTTTTTACATTTATTTTTTTTACAAAATAATCTTTTAAATCTTTAACTGAGTATATTTCATTGTTTGTGAATATATTTTCAAAATATATCTTTTCTATTGTATATAAATATTTTTCAACTATAGCATCCTTTTGTGATGATGAAAGAGGTTTTGTGGTTAATAACAATAATAGAAGCGTAATCAAAAACAATCTGAATATTTTTGATTTTTTACTCAATATTTATTGTTTTCTTATAATTTAATTTGTTTGGTAAAATTGATTATTTGTTCATGAATTATGTTATTTGATGCTACTATGGTTTTGCTCCATAATGAAAATGGGTTTCCGTAGTAGTCAGAGACTTTACCATTCGCTTCTTCAACAAGAATAACTCCAGCTGCTGTATCCCATGGTTTCAGATCAAATTCCCAAAATCCATCAAAAACTCCTAGAGCTGTGTATGCTAGATCTATTGCTGCACTTCCTGCTCTTCTTATGGCTTCTGTTTTTATTGATAAATCTTTAAAAAGTTGGACATGCGGATCTGGGTTATTTGTAAGTGCGTAGCTAAAACCTGTGGCTAACACACTATTTTCCAAATTTTCAGTTTTAGAGACGAAAATCTTTTTATCATTGTGAAAACTTCCTTGTCCTCTTTCTGCTATAAATAGCTCGTCTGTTATTGGTATATATATAACACCAAGAATTATGTTTCCATCCTTTACAAGTGATATTGAAACACAAAAGAGAGGGAATCCTTTTCTAAAGTTTACTGTTCCATCAAGTGGGTCAACTATCCACCAGAATCCATCAAAATCGCATTTGTTTTCTTGCCAATCTTCTTCTGCCAAAATTCTGTGGTTCTTGAAATTATTGAGTATAACTTTTTTTATTTCGTTTTGGGATAATAGATCCACTTCTGTTACTGGGTTTCTATGGCCTTTATAGTGGTACTTAAAGTTATTTCTGTAGTATTTTTTCAATATTTCTCCAGCTTTGAAAGCGGCTTCAACTGCAACAGTGGTATATATCCCTATTTTCATTGTTAAGTACCTTTACCTATTACTTGTATGAGTAGTTTTCTTGTTCTTGGGCCGTCAAATTCGCAAAAGAATATACCTTGCCAGGAACCAAGAATAAGCTTTCTATTTGATATAATTAATGTTACAGAGTTCCCAACTATCGAGGATTTTATGTGTGCATCAGCATTACCTTCTAAATGGTGATATTTTTTATCTTTGGGTACTTGGGATTCTAAGAATTCGATTATATCTTTTTTTACTGCTGGATCAGAATTTTCATTTATTAGGCATCCTGCTGTTGTATGGGGAACATATAAAACGACTATACCCTCACTAATATTATTTTTCTGTATTTCATTTTCAATCGTGTTAATTACTTTTTCTGTTATATCTATAAATTCTTGTTTATTTTTGGTGGTTATATTTATTTCTATCATTTGTTTTTCTCCTTTCTTTTTATAAATATCATAAAAATTATTGCTGTGGTTATCATTAATATTGAAAATATTTGTGCCCATGAAAAGAATAAGAAGGCTGTGCTAGACTCTCTGAAAAATTCTATAAAAAAGCGTATTAACCCATATAATAGTAAAAATTCTATTATATATTTCCCAGAGTGTTTGTAGTTTTTGAAACTGTAATAAAAATAACCAAAAACTGCCAAGGATAGTATACTTTCCATTATTTGTGTCGGGTATCTTAAAGTACCATGTAATAATATACCCCAACTGCTTTCTTTGCCATAGCAGCAGCCTGCCATTAAGCAACCTATCCTACCAATAGAGATACTCAATGGTGCAACAAAGCAAAACAGATCGGCAATTTTCAAAAAATTGACCTTAAAAAATTTAGAGCTAACTAGTAATCCTACTATTGAGAAAAAGATTGCACCAATTATTGTTAACCCACCTTCAAAAGGATTAATTATATCCATAATTAATTTTGTAAAGCCAATATATTCGTAGTTGTTAAAAATTATGTATCCTATTTTTCCTCCCAAATACATTGAGACCAGGATTACTAAGAATGAATTAAAAACTTTATTAAACTCAATTTTAAACTTTGACGAAAAATTTTTGAGTAAGTAAAGGGAAATAAGAAGATCTATGTATAGAACTGTTCCGTAGCTGTATATGTTTATGTTACCAACTTTAAAGAGGATCGGATACATAATTTAGCGATATTTTAAATGCTATGTTACCATTTTCATATGAAATATCTATTGGTGTTTTGTTGATGATCGATATTTCTTTTATTATATTTAGACCTAATCCTTTTGTGTCCCTCAGACCGTAAAAGATATCTTTTATTAAGTTGAATTCTTCAAATTTTGACTCATTTTTAACTATTATTTCTAGGTGATTATTGAAGAACAGTAATTCTATTTTCACAGAGTTTGAATTTTTAACTGCATTATCTATAATGTTGAAAAACATTTGTTGAAATAATTCTATATCTATTGACACATATTTTGTTGGTATATTTGATGGAATTTCTATTATTAAGTTTGATGGAAAAAAAGTAATGCTATCATTTATTAATTCAATTAATTCATTTATTGGTATAGTGGTTGTGTTAATTTTTATTTTTCTCAGTTTTATTTTTGAGTAGTTTAGGTATTTGTTTATCATTTGAGTCATTTTGTCAAGATATTCTATCGCTTTGTTTACTTTTTCTTCGGAGTCCTTAATATTTAATATTATTGATTTAGTAGCTGCTATAGGTGTTCTTAAATCATGCGATATTTCGCTTAGAAACTTCGTCTTTATTCTTTCTATTTCGTATACTTCTGTAAAGTCTAATATTATTATAAGCAACCCTTCTTGTAAACTGATTTTTATGTTTTTAAACTTTTTTTCATTATAATCTATTATTTCATCATTAATTTTTTCTTTAAAGTAATCGATTGGCACATTGTAACTATTATTAAATACTAAAAGTTTTTTGTTATTGTCTATAAGAAAAACTGTGAATGGTAGGGAGCTTAGGATGTTTTGTAGAGTATTTTTTGATTGTTCAACCTCTTTTATTAAACCAATTAGGTTATTTTTCATTACTTTTATACTTTTGAAAACATCTTCTAATTCATCTTTGTATTTATATTCCTGATTATAATACAGATTTCCTAAAGCAACCTTTACGGCAAAATCCCTTATTATTTTTAGCCTATTTTGTATTATATTCGAGATTATTGATGAAATAAAAAAAGAAAAAATCATAATTAATGGTAAAAAGTAAAAGCTGTAATTTATTAGACTTTTTCTAAAGTCTTTTATTATACTGAGATCTATTTCTAAAGCTAGCATATACTCTTTTTTGTTCATATTGATTGGTAAAAAATATGTTATAAGATATTCTTTATTATCTATTACTATATTTTCTTTACCAAATTCTGTTTGCTTTATAAATTTATCATCAACTTCAAAGTAGTATGGAAAATAAAATATGATGTTATAGTTATCATCAAATATTATGAAGTAGGAGTATTCTGGTAAGTAGGGAGCTAAGTTAAAGATATAATCTTTATTGAGAAGAGAGAAATTTATATCTTCAAGGTGATTTTTTAGGACTTGACCATACGATTTGACCTCATTCTTCTTCAACTCAATGTAATAGCTACTTGATGTATTTAAAAACAAAAATGAAATGAATAAAAAAATGGAAATGAAAGATATGAATAAAGCTAGGAAAGAAAATATTTTGATTGACATTAACTCAGTTTGATTATGTTGTCAATAATTTTTTCAGTAAACTCTGTGGTAGAATAATATTTATTTGGACTTAGATCAAAAGTTAAAATTCCCTCTTCCATTGTTTTGAATACACCATTATATATTAGATCATGTATGTTTTCTTTGTTAAAGGAATATTTGAACATTAGTGCTACTGACAATATTGTTCCTATTGGGTTAGCGATATTTTTACCTGCCAAATCTGGTGCTGAACCGTGTATAGGTTCGTATAAACCTCTATTAAATGATAGACTTGCTGAGGGCAGTAAACCCAGACTACCGACGAGAACAGCGGCTTCGTCTGTTAAAACATCACCAAATAAATTCTCTGTTACGACTACATCGAAATATTGGGGCTTTAGGATTAAATTCATAGCAAAAGAATCCACTAAGTGATGCTCAACTTTTACATCTGGATACTCTTTTGACTTTCTGTTTACTACTTCTCTCCACAATTTAGAAGATTCCAATACATTTGCTTTATCAACACTAACCAAAAATTTCCTCCTTTTTTGTGAAAATTTGAAAGCCATATCAACAACTCTTTCTATTTCTTTTTCTGAATATTTCATAGTATCTATAGCTATCTTCTGATTGTTTACAATTTTGGTTTTTTTGGGTTTTCCAAAGTATATTCCACTTGTTAGTTCTCTTAAAAACAATATATCGATTTGGGAGGTATTTTTGAGTGGGCCTGTGTAGACGGGGAATGAATGTATTGGCCGTAAATTTGCGAATACTCCCATTTCTTTACGCAGTGTCAGTAACCCTTGCTCGGGACGTATTGGTAGTTTGTCCCACTTATATCCTCCTACGGCTCCAAGCAATACTATCCCGTACTTTTTTGCTTTTTGGATTGTTTCTTTTCTTATTGGCACACCATATTTATCAATACATGCTCCACCTATATAATCAAACTCTAGCTCTATGTTCAAATGGAATTTATTTTTTATTAATTCTATTATTTTTACAGCACAGGATATGATTTCTGGACCTATTCCATCTCCTTCTAAAACTAAGATTTTTCTCATATTATTTTTTCTATTTTTTCTTTTATTTTTTCAAAAGATGCATTGATTAATATTTCATCATTGATCATTACTACAGGGTACTGTGCGCAACATTTAAAACAATATCCTGTTTTTAATTCTATATTTTCTGTTTTATTTTTTTCCATTTCTTGGTATAGTTCTTTGCCACCATTAAAGTAGCAGGATGTACCGTTACATATGCTTAGGACTATTTTGGATGGTTTAGTGAATCTGAAATCTTTAAAGAAAGATATTGATGAATATGCTTCTGAGTAAAAAATTTTCATTTTATCACATAGTGACTTTAGAAGTTCTTTGGGGATATAACCGTATTTTTCTTGAATATCAAAAGCCATCTCAATTAAATTTGATCTGTCATTTCCGTATTTTTGAAGAAGATCATCTACAAATTTTTCGTAATCCATACATTTTTATTGCTGGGTATTTATTTTCCGCCCATTTTCCCAGCAAGGCGGATGCTTATCACAACAGTTGGAACTTTTCTCCTAAATAATATTTTCTTGCCAACTCGTTCTCTGCAATTTCCTTTTTTGTTCCTTGAACTATGACTTCTCCATTTGATATTATATAGGCTCTGTCTACTATTCTTAGTGTTTCATATACGTTGTGATCGGTAATTATTATACCTATGTTTTTTTGTTTCAAAAGGTGAATTATTTTTTGTATTTGTTCAATAGTTATGGGGTCTACTCCGCTGAATGGCTCATCTAGTAGAAGAAATTTGGGATTTATTATCATAGTTCTTGCTATCTCTACTTTTCTTCTTTCTCCACCTGATAGTGTGTACCCCAAGTTTTTTCTGACATTTTTTAATCCAAACTCTTCTAATAGCTCTTCTATTTTTTGTTTAATAAATTTTCTGTCTTTGTAATAATATTCCAGTACTAATTGAAAATTTTCTTCTACTGTCAGTCCTCTAAATATTGAGCTTTCTTGTGGTAGATACGAAAGACCATAAATAGCTTTTTTGTATAATGGAAGAAAAGTTACATCATCATTATTGATTAGTATTTTACCGTTATTTGGTTTTGTAAGACCTACCAACATATAGAAAGTTGTTGTTTTTCCTGCTCCATTTGGACCTAATAACCCAACTATCTCACCCTGTTTTATTTCTAAGCTAACATTGTTTACCACAACCCTTTTTGAATATATTTTTTTCAGATTGTAAGCTTTTAGAGTATCCATTAGTTTTTTATGGAGAGTTAAAGTTTTTATTCAATACTACAAAAGAGGCTTTGTCTCCTTCTTCAAATGTTAATACGAATCCATCTGAATATTTTTGCATTTCAGTTATTCTACCTCCAAATATACTACTTTCTTTGACTGTTCCGTCTTGAGATAGAGTTTTTATACTATTCGATTGGTCAAACAATATGAATTCCTTTTCATTAAAATCCAGCCATATTTTGTTATAATTACCTTCTAAGTCTATGATTTTTACTGCTGAACCATTTAGTGTATATATTCCAACTTTTCTTTTGTTTGTTGAGATATAGTGTAGAACTACAAATTTATTTGAACCAACATCTATGCTA
>JANXBF010000052.1 GCA_025057615.1 Candidatus Calescibacterium sp.
TGGTTGTCTAAGGACCTAAGAGTAGAGGTTTATCGAATCTGTATTGTCTGGAGAGAAAATAATACTTTTTCCTATTGGTGATCTTTTATTCGCAAATATACTATATTTCAAAAAATACTAATCTTTTTATTAAAAATCTATTTCTATTTTTACTACTATTAGATCATAATCTGAACCGTTCCAATGTATTAGAAACTTTTACGGTAGGGTTGCAAGAATGTAAGAAAATGCTGGAAAGTATCATTGGTATGGTTACAAATAGAATTAATAGATTAATTTTGATTAGTTTTCTCTCCTTTTTATGATAATAATCATTGTATATTTTATATATCAAAAGTGTAATATCTTTTTTTGTTTTGAATGATTTATAGGATTTATAGTAAAGGATGGATTGAAAAGCAATCTATATTAAGATAAAAAGATTGTGTTAAATGAACGTATTATTATTTTATTTAGGTGGTTTTTAATATTCAATAAAGAAAGGTGACAGTATATATTGCAAAAAAGGGAAAAAATGTATTATTTCTTATTTCATTGTTGATTTTGAAGAATCATAGTAAATACGTTATTTTGTGTCAATATAATTTTCAAAATAGAGTGAAACTAATGTTCTATTTTACTTGAATTGTTTTCATTTTTCATAGGAAAGATATGATTGTGGAGCAATCTATCTTGGCAAGGCAAGATAAAACAAATATTCTATTATTTGAAATATTTTCATTATTCAATAGTTAAGCTGAAAACTAAGTTGGCTCACAAACGAGTATGATCCGCTAAGGATGTTTTCATTCCTTATAGGTAAGCTGAAAACTTTTTATTGATAAATTGCAATATTTTTGACAATTTTTATCAAAATTTTTAGAGGAATTTTAATATTTTTGTCTAAATAAAAAGCTTTACAATTAAAGAAAAATATATTTAATCATGAGAAATTAACTATGGAATCTCACATAGGGGAAGGGCCAAATTATCAAAGGAGGCACTGCCCGGCTCTTATGAAACCTTTGATTACATCCCTTCCCTTATATTTTATTTATTTAATTTTTTTTGATTTTCCTCAATATATATTGTTTTTTTTATTGATTTTTATCATTAAAAATATCAGTATTTTAGATATGAAAAATTAAAAATATACTTTACAAAAACATGTCTTGTTTGTTTTTATCTAGTCCTATTATTTCCCTTGAGTTATACCAGTTTATTTTAAAAATGTATATTATTATTGAGTCTTCATCTTTATTAATTATATTTTGTAATTCTAATTTTAATTTTTCCAGGTTTGCTTGTGTTATTTCTCCTTCGAATACTGAGTTTTGGACCCATTTAAGATATTTTCTGCATGTCTTTAACACTTTTTGAACTCTTTTTTCTCCTACGTCATATACCAATATTATTTTCATCTTTGTAAACTATGTGTGTATATATGGTTTATATTCTTCTTCTCCGATCAAATGTTTTTGCAGTTTGTATAATTCCATTCTTATTAATTCTCTATATGATACGTTTCTATTCATTTTATGGTGTTTAATTGAGGTTTTCATTTTTTCTTCAAATTCTCTTAGAAATATTTTTGCTCCTTCTTCATTGAGTGTAATCCCATTTAGTATGGTTTCAAAATGTTCCTCTTTTATCATCATTTTATTTATTAAGCTGAATATTATCTTATCAATTATTATCGGTTTAAATATTTCAGCTATATCAAGGTTTAGAGTAAATCTTCTGAAATTTGATTCATGTAAGTATCCTATTCTTGGATCAAGATGTGTTTTATAGATTTCCGAGAGAACAGTTGTATAGAGTATAGAGTTACCAAAACTAATTAAGGCGTTGAGTTTATTTTTCGGTGGTCTTTTTGTTCTGCTTTCAAATAAGAAGTTATCATTTTGAAGAATTGTATTGAAAGAATTGTAGTATTTTTCTCTTATGTTTCCTTCAATACCCATTAATTGTGATATTGAATCTATGTTTTCTGACTTTTTAAGTAATTCTGATATCTCTTTCAATACTTCATTAAGTAATTTTTCTCTATTGTTATAGTATTTAAGATTTTTAATAATGTTTTGTATTGCTCCTTGGAATATTAGTTTTGCTATTGTTATCCTTTTATTATTATCAATGTAGTTTTCAACTTGCTTCAAGAGTATATAACCTGAGTTCAGGTGTTCCCTTGGATAGAAGGAACCAACATAGTATTCGTAATAGTTAAAGAAATGCAATATAATATGGTTCTCTGTTAAAAATTCTATTACTCTTTTGTTTATTGTAACTTCTCCAAATATGTATAATTCTTTGGTGTTTTCAACTGGTATATAGTTTCTGCCTTTTTCTGTTTCAAAAAATAATGTGTTGTCTTTCCTTTTTAATTCACCATTTGAAAAAAGGTATACTGTTTGTTTCATATTTCCTCAACTCCAGCATAAGTCTCTATATCCGCAGTTTTTGCAGAACGGTATCTTTTTTTTTATTGGTGGTTTTGGTAACCTAATGATTTCCTTTATTTCTTTTTCCGCATCTTCTAATTTTTTTATAATTTTATCTGTTAGTTCTACAGGTATTTTCTTTTTTTCTTTTGGGAATAATAAGACACCTTTTGCTTCTATTCCTAAGTTTTTTAGTTTGTTTAGATAGAAACAGAGTTGCATTTCACAAGATTCAATATTCTTTGATGTTTTTTTTATTTCTCCCACGACCAAATGATTGTTTTCATTTTTTATAATATCTATTATCATGTTTTCTAAGAAAATTTCTTTTTTTTCGTTTTTGTAGTATTGTTCTGATATTATTTTTCCTATTTGTATGTGTGGGTTATCTTGATCGGGAAATATGTTTCTTGACATGTACCATACTTGTCTATGGCAAATATAGTAATACCATACTAAAGTAGCATAAATTTGTATTTCAGTTAATGATATTTCTTCTTTTTCTTTAAAAGTTCTTTGTTCCATTATAGTATTATTGCTCCTTCAATATCTGTTTTATATCCTGTTTCAATGTCATAGTAGTTAGGTAAATCATCATTGTTGATAAAACCAATATATGATTGCTCTTTATTAAAGAAAGGTGGTAAGTTATCTATCCTCTTTGGAATGGATATTATATGTTCAAAAAATTTAGATTTAATATTTTCAAATTTTTGTTTTCTCTCAAATATGTTTTTTATATTGAATAGTTTTTGATAATATTCCCAAATTTCTTTAGCTTCTTTGTCTATTTCAATGAATATCATTATCTCTGGGTAATCTTTTTCTATGAGTTTAAATGAGTCTATTCCTTCTAAATCATTTGAAGTATATTTAAGAATCTTCATCGATTGGATAAATTTTTCACTTTCTTTTTGTGAAATTATTTGTTCTTCTTTTAATTCACTATAATATTTTTCTAATAATCTAAAAAAATTGTATTCATTAGTTTTAGAAAAATTTTTTAGTATTTTTTCAGTTTTATTTATTAGAGTTTTGCTATAGATGTATGTGGAGAATTGATGATTTTTATTTTTTTCATCTATCAAGTTGTATATTTTGAATGTTCCTTTTTTTTTGAAGTTTCTGTTGCATCTGCCTGCTGATTGATTTAGACTATCTAGAGGAGCTAAGTCTCTGACTACCACTTTAAAGTCTATATCCACTCCAGCTTCTATCAATTGTGTTGATACCACAATTTTGTATCTACCTTTTTTTATCTGCTCTATTCTTTGGATTCTTTGTTTTGGTATTACTGAGGTTGCTAAGAAAGTTTTTTTATCACTTTCTATTAACTTATAGAATTCCTTTGCACTTTTAATTGTATTGAATATAAAGAGGTAATTTTTTTTGGTATTTTTATTTAATTCATTCTTAAATGATTCAAAAAGTTCTTGTATAGATATTGGGTTTAAGTTTATTTCTACTTCAAACCTGTCAAGTTTGTTAATATATAGATCTGGTTTTGCGAGGTAGGATACGTTATCAAAAATGTATGGATATGTAGCTGTTGAAACGATTATATAACAATTCATTTTTTCGCTTATGAAATTAAGGGTTTGGTTTATTATTTTCCAATATTTTGGGTCTATTGCTTGAATTTCATCCAAAATGATTATACTGTTGGCAAGTTTGTTAAACCTTTTTATGGTCGAGTTGTAATTTGATATCAGAGTATGAAACAATTGGACAAAAGTTGTAATAACTATTGTTGATTGCCAATCTTCAATTAAAAATTTTTGTTGTTCATAACTTAGAATACTTTCATATGGAAATTCTTCATTGGTTGTGTATTTTAATTCTGTTAATGAATGGTATTTCATTATATATCTACTATCAGTAGTTAGAATATTTGATATGTTTATGTATGTTTGATCTATTATTGATAAAAATGGTAAGCAGTAGATTATCCTGCTACAATTATTCATTAATTTATACAACTTTAACCCTATTGACAGATTAACAAATGTTTTTCCGATACCAGTTGGCAAATTGATACACAGGATTTTGGGTAGATGACCTTTGTTTATTAGTTTTTGCAAGTTTTTAATTGTTTCATTATAAGCTGAATTTCTTAATTTATTAATTGCAGTATTTTTTCTGATTTTTTTTATATGCTTGTCTATAGATTTATCAAAATTTGGGTCCAGAAGATTCAAATTTTGTTGGTTATTCAGTTTTTGGATTAGTTCAAAGTTAGAAAATATTGCTTCCATTTTATCAGAATCTATCAAAATGGAAAATAGAATATTTATTAAAAAGTATAGGCAAAATGAATCCCTATCTAAATAATTTGTTATTCTGATAAATTCTTTTTGAATATCCTTTTCTAAGTATTTTTCGAGAGATTTTTTATTAAATTCAAAATTCAGGTATTCATATATATTTTTTGAAAAGATCTCTAATTTTTCCGAATCTATTGACTCCAACTGGGTTTTAAAAACATTTCTTTTATCAAGTATTTTATAAAAAGTTTCATCAAGAACATTTGATAGATTAGAATGATGTTTTTTTACAGTAAAATAAGCAATGAAACTTAATAGATTATTGTTAATAAGTTCTTTTGATATAAAGTAGACAAAATAAGCTGAGAAAAAGCTGTGTTCTTTATATTTGTCATCCACTTTGTTGCCATTTATATAGTCTTGGAAGAATTTTGTTGATTTTCCCAAATCGTGTAATAAACACATTATTCTTAGTAATTTTTCTACATCACTTATATCAATGTCTTTCAACTTTGTAGATGAATCCAGTATATTTTTTATTACTTCTTTTAAATCTTGGAATTTTTGATAGGCTATTAGATAAGTGTTTATTGAGTGGTCTTCTAAATATTTTCCTGGGTGTGATAATAACCCTGATTTCATGTTTATATTAACGTTATTTTTTCTTTGAGTTCCTCTATTTCAATATACTCTTTGGGAATACATTTTATGCTTTTTGAGTTTACCTCTACAAGTATATCTTTATAAATTTTCACTTTTCTTTCGGGAGTTATATCAACAGCAACTCTTTCTTTAACATAACTCTTGTTTTCCTCAAAATGGATTTCTTTTATTGAGTCTAAGGGAATAACAGAATCTATATCGACATAGTTTTCTGGAGTTTTAACAGAATAATTAAAAGATCCCAAAAAATTGAAATCTGCAATTAACTCGCTTAATCCCATAGATATTGTATAGAAATTGTTTTTATTTCTGAGGTATTTTTCTAACCTATTGGATAGATCTTGATTTTGAAATAGGAGGTATAATCTGTAGTGAGGGTTTTTTAGAAATTCAAATCTTATCTGTGTTCTATTTTTTATGTGCCAGCTATCTATTGATTTTAACTTTATGTTATCTTTAGTATCTACCAAGTTTATTGGCACCCTTATTTTACTTATTGGTTTTATTATTCTCTGGGCTACTTTAAGAGTATTATAATTTATGACATCCAAATATTCTGATTTATCTATGCCTATTATTGCTGATATTATACCGTATACTGTTGTTGGAGGAATAAAATTAAACGTTAAGGGAGAGGTTGTTGTCCAATACTTTCTAAAGTGTCCATATTCTGAAAATATATCCAAAACTATTAATTTCATAGTTTATATCCCTTTATCAAAATTCAAAACTCTCTGTTGTTACTAACGATTTAATTTTTTCAATTAGATTTGTATTTGAGCCTTTATATGTTGTATTTAACTCTGGAACGCATTTAATTTTTACTTTTTCAATTTTATCCTTATGTTGATCTATTTTGTCTATTAGATTGTCAATTATTATTTTGTATTCATCTATTTTTCTTATTTCTTCATCTTTTTTCTCTGATTCCATACTTATTAGGTTTTCTAGGTTATTTATTTGGAACATTGTGTTGGGTTTATAGAAAATTGAAAGTAAAAGCACAGAATTGTGTCCAATTTTGGATGTTGTTGATAGAAAATTTGTTCCATTCCACATAGCTTCAAACAGAAGGTTTATATCGTCATAAGTTAGGTTCAAGTTTTGATATTCTGCAGCTTTTTCATTGACCAAGCCGTAAAATGATATCAGTGAATAGGGGAGTATATATTTGCTTGTCATCGTGCCTTGAGATCTGCCTTCCCCTGATGGTAAAACAGTTGTTCCTTTTATATACTGTAGATCAACTTTATGTAGCGATTTACCGAATTTGAACTGTACTGGGCCAGTTAAAGCAACTGTATTCTTTTCTACAGCTATTGTGCAACCAAATAATCTTATATCTATGAATTTCTTTATCAGTTCATCTTTTAACGACAGTGATGATAAATCTTTCAGTTGCTCATCTTTACTCTTTAAACTGCCGTCTGCTTTTCTCTCCTCTTTTACGAAAATATCCTTATTTCTGTAGTTTAGTAAATAATCTCTTATTGTCCGTTTGAGTCTCACATCTGTAACTATGTTGTATCCAGAATTGTAATCTATCCGAGGTTTATTCTCATCTAGAGGGTCCCCATTGGGATTATTATATGAAATGTCATATAAGAATAGTATTTCGATTCTCTGATTTACAAGGTTATTATTCACTATAATCACCTCCATATACTATTTGCTTGATGTTTCTATATAATGCCATTCCACAAGCAAAGTAGAAGTTCATTTCCTCATTTGATAAGTTCCAATCTGATCTGAGTAGTTTTTCTGATATCTCCTTAGATAAAATATCTTGAATTTTCCCGTAGGAATCGTATTCATAAAACTTATTTATCACAAAAGGTAACAATTCTTGGAAATCCTTCTTGTTCATTTTGAGAGACTTCAATTTATTTAAAAATGGCATATTGTTTAACCTTTCTCTCTGTTTATCCAATAAAATTCTACAAATACATCCGAGCATGAACAGTCCTTGCTTGTTATATGTATCAAGATTGAGATCTTTGTATATGTTTTCAAACATTTTTCCACCTCCACTGAGATAACCTATTTCAACTATCCCTAAATTAATGAAAAATAATAAATTCGAAAGTGAATCTAAAACACATGTTTCAAAATTGAATATTTCTCCTTCAAACTTGTTTAAGTTGTTTACAATGCTTCTAAGAGCGATTAGTGTATATTTTATCAGTAGACTTTGGTTAGCAGGTTGAATTTTGAAGATCTTCTCTATAAATTCAAGGAAAAATTTTTCTGAGTCTATTGTCAATAATTTTTCCTTACTTATGAAAAATCTTTTAAGTTTTGATATGTTATAATTAGGATTATACTTTTTGAGAGTATTGTATTTTTGTATTATTTCCTTTGTTTTGTATTTGGCTTGGAAAATCTTG
>JANXBF010000053.1 GCA_025057615.1 Candidatus Calescibacterium sp.
TGGTTATATAAAGCTCTATTCCAACCACCTTGTTGCTCTATTTCTTGCTTAGTTTTTTCTTTATTTGATATATCTATCAACATGCTTGAAGTATAGCCAAACGGTTCAAAAGCACTGAATGGTCTTATACAGAATCCCTGAGTTCAGGTATGTATCTGTAATTATGCATAAAGAATGTCATTTTTTTCACCTCCTATTTTTTTACATTTTTTTAACAATGTCCCCGATAATTAAATAAAAACATTTCATAAAAATATAAAGATTAATATCCTTCACTTAATCCTGAATGATTTCAAATATAAATAAAACAAAAGGGAAAATAGTGCTATTGGATAATTTTATATATAATCCCTCATAGAAATTCAGGAGGTTAAAAATTCATGATGGAAGTTGCAGAAAAGGGGAAACTACTAGTAGATTGGGCCTCCAAAGAAATGCCTGTCATAAAAATACTCAAAGAAAGCTTTACACAAAACAAACCATTTGCAGGATTAAAAATAGGTGCTTGCTTACATATAACACCTGAAACAGCCAACCTAGTCCTGCTTCTAAGAGATGGTGGTGCAAAAGTATTCCTGACAGCTTCAAATCCACTTTCCACTAAGGACGAAATAGTAGATTACCTAAGAAACTACGAAGGAATATGGGTAGAATCAAAACGAGGTGAATCAAATCAAGAATACTATGAAAATATTAGAAAGGTTATTAGTAATCAGCCAGATTTAATAATAGACGATGGTGGCGACTTAATATCAACAATGTGCAGTGAAAATAAAACCATATCCTCAAAAGTCATAGGTGGATGCGAAGAGACAACAACAGGCATTATCAGATTAAACAACCTTCATAAAGAGGGAAAGCTTCTATTTCCAGTAATAGCAGTAAATAATGCTAAAACCAAACACATGTTTGATAACAGATATGGTACAGGACAGAGCACAATCGACGGAATACTAAGGGCAACTAATATCTTGATAGCAGGGAAAACATGTGTGGTTGCAGGGTATGGATGGTGCGGTAAAGGAGTAGCACAAAAAGCCAAAGCAATGGGTGCCAAAGTAATAGTCACAGAAATAGACCCCATAAAAGCCCTTGAAGCAGTGATGGATGGATTTGAAGTTAAAACAATGGAAGAAGCAAGCGCAATTGGAGACATATTCATAACAGTCACAGGAAACATAGAAGTAATCACAGATAAACATTTTAATAACATGAAAGATGGAGCAATCCTAGCAAACTCTGGGCATTTCAACGTGGAAATAAATGTGGAATATTTGGAGAAAAATAAAATATCAAAAAGAAAAATAAGGGATAACCTAGAAGAATATATAATGCCAAATGGTAAACACTTGTATTTAATAGGTGAGGGCAGATTGGCAAACTTAGTGGCTGCAGAAGGGCACCCACCCTCAGTAATGGATATGAGTTTTGCAAATCAAGCACTATCTTTAGAGTTCTTATCAAAAAACAAAACTAGACTTAAACCAGGAATATACGATGTGCCCATAGAGATAGATAAAAAAGTAGCATTCTATAAACTCTTATCAATGAAAATAAGAATAGATGAGTTAAGTGAAAAACAGAAAAAATACATGGAAACCTGGAATCTAGGAACATAACTAAGAAAGGAGAAAATCAAAAATGAGAAACTATTTTTTCACATCAGAATCGGTAACCGAAGGACACCCAGATAAAGTAGCAGACAGAATATCAGATTCTATCTTAGATGCACATCTTAATGAAGACAAAAAGAAGGGTCTAACATTAAAAGAATTCTCAAGAGTAGCAATAGAAACCATAGTATTCACAGGTGGTTGTATCTTAGTTGGACAATTAACATCAAAATCATTCGTTAATATCCCTCAAGTGGTAAGAAATACAATAAGAGACATAGGCTACAGTTTAGAATGGGGATATGATCCAGAATACATTGCAGTTATAACTTCAATAGATCCACAATCACCAGATATAGCAATGGGAGTAAATAATCCCTTGGATAAAGAAAAAGAGGAAGAAGATCTTGGAGCAGGAGACCAAGGAATGATGTTTGGGTTTGCAACTAATGAAACATCAGAATTGATGCCAGCCCCAATACTTCTATCACACAGATTGGCCCAACAATTATCCAATGTCAGAAAAAATAAAATACTAGATTACTTAGGACCAGATGGTAAAACCCAAGTAACAATATATTATGAAAATTCAAGCCCAAAATATATTAAAGATATAGTAATTTCAACACAACACAAAGATGGAGTAACATTGGAAAAAATAAGAAAAGATATGATTGAATTCGTAGTTATACCAACCATAAAAGAATTTATTAATTCCAATAACTTAAGCAATGATTTTTATAACGAAAAATTAACAAGAATTCATGTCAACCCAACTGGGAGATTTGTAATAGGGGGGCCAAGAGCAGACAGCGGACTAACTGGTAGAAAAGTTATCGTGGATACCTACGGTGGATTCGCTCATGGTGGCGGCTCATTCTCCGGGAAAGATCCAACAAAAGTTGATCGCTCAGGAGCATACATGGCAAGGTATATAGCTAAAAACATAGTTGCTTCAAAAATAGCAGACAAAGTTGAAGTTCAGTTAGCCTATGTAATAGGAGAAAAAAATCCAGTATCAGTATATGTTAACAGTTTCGGAACTTCAAAAGTTGATGATTTCTTACTCTCTCAAGTCGTTAAGGAAGTGTTCGACTTAACTCCCACAGGAATTATAAAAAAGTTTGATCTTTTTAATATTGAATACACTCCACTATCATCATATGGCCATTTTGGAAGAAATGATCTTGACTTACCATGGGAAAAAACAGACTCTATTGAAAAATTAAGAGAAAAAATTAGTGTCAAGGATGGCCTATGAAAAACTTACTAATAGAGATAGGAACTGAAGATTTACCAGCATCAAAATGCAGAGATATATTAGAACAACTACAGAAAAATCTACCTGTTATTCTGAAAAACAATAGAGTTTCCTATAAAAACATAGAATACCAATTAACACATCGAAGAATTATTTTTAAAATAAATAGTGCAAGCGAGTATCAAATACCCGAAACAGTAGAAAAGAGAGGCCCATCAACTTCAGTAGCATTCGACAGCTCAGGTAATCCAACAAAAGAATTACTCGGATTCCTTAAATCTAATAATTCTTCAATAGAAAACATAGAAATAAAAAAAGTCAATAACAAGGAATATGTATTTATCACAGTCGAAAAAGAAACCAAAAACATAAGAGAAATAATCAAAGACATAATATTATCAACTATAAAAGAATTTAAATTTGAAAAGCCAATGTATTGGTTAACAAAAGACTTACAGTTCATAAGGCCCATAAGATGGATAGCATGTCTGCTAGATAATGAATGTATAGAAATTGAGTATTTCAAAACTGAAAATAAAATCTACAAATCATCCAGCTATACCTATGGACACAGAATATTCTTTCCCAAAAAAATAAGATTGAAATCAACTGAAACATATAATGAACAATTACGAGAAGCCATGGTAATAACAGACCATAAAATAAGGGAAAATCTAATCAGAGACAGTATATCAAAAATAGAAATTGAGAACAATCTAAAAGCTAAAGTTGATCCCAAATTATTAGAAAAGTTGGTATTCATGTACGAATATCCTTCTGCAATTTTATCAGAATTTAATGAAGAATATTTAAATCTTCCCGAAGAATTGATAACCACAGTTCTAATGAATCAGCAAAAATTCATACCACTGTTAGAAAATGAATTATTATCAAATAAATTCATTGCTTTTAAAGAAGGGGAAATAATAGATGTGGAAGTTAATAGATATAACTACAAAAAGGTGGTAGAAGCTAGGTTAGAAGATGCTCTACATTTACTAAGAGAAGATAGAAAAATACTCCTAGCAAGCAGAGTTTCAAAATTGAAGGATATTCTATACTATGATGAATTGGGAACTTTATATGATAAAACAATTAGAATAAAAGCAATAACTGAATATATATGTCAAAATTTGAATTTGGATAATAAGATTACTGAGTTTGCATTGAGATCAGCAACTCTATCCAAAGCTGACAGAACAACAAATATCGTCTTTGAATATCCAAATTTGCAAGGAACAATTGGAAAATACTTGGCTCTAGAACAAGGTGAAAATGAAGTGGTAGCCAACGCAATATATGAACACTATCTACCTGAAACTCCAGAAGATAACAAATACCCTACCAGATACGAGGGTATAATATTATCAATTGCAGATAGAATAGATACAATAGTCTCATTTATATCCATAGGAAACGCTATAAAAGGCTCAAAGGATATATTAGGACTAAGAAGAACACTTTCAACATTGATAAATATAATACATAACTTCAAAGTGTCAATCGACTTAGAAGAATTAATTAAATTTTCATATACAATATTAAGCGACAAAAAATACGGTATAGAGATACATCCTAAAGTAGGTATAAATAGAGTTTTAAAGGAAATAAAAGAATTCTTCTATAACAGAGTAGAGGAAATCTATAAACACCAAAACTTTAACTATGACAAAATAAGGTCAACATTACATATATTCTGGAAAGACTACAACACAGCAAATAACATTCTATTATTCATTAATGATAAAAAGAATGAAGAGATCAAAAACATAGTTTTACTAAGTAAAAGACTGAAGAATATTGTATTTCATGATTTTCTTAAGAAAGAAGATATAGATGAATCAATATTTCCATATAAATTTGAAGAATTTGATAACATTGACATAATAGATTTTCCTTCAAATTTAGAAAAAATAAAAATAAATACTTCTCTATTATCAGAGAATATAGAAATTAAACTTTATGAATTCATAGAAAATAACCAAGAAAAGTTTCTGCAAAAAATTAAAGAAAATCTTAATGAATCTTTTGATCTTATACAAGAAATCTCAGAATTGGTAGAAGAATATTTTGGAAAAGTTTTCGTTATGGTGGATGACAAAAAGTTGAAACTCAATAGAATACTTTTATTATACAAAACTTTTTTAATGACAGCTATTTTCGCAGACTTCAGTAAAATAGTGGTTACTCAATAAATGGTTAAATTTTTAATTCAGCAGCTCTGTAAAATTTTAGCAAAATTGTTTTTTAAAATATTCTTCAGATTAGAAGTAATAGGAGCAAATAAAATTCCAGAAACTGGACCATTGATACTGGTTTCAAATCATCACAGTTACCTGGATCCCCTTGTTATAATCGTATCTTTCCCAAGAAAAATACATTTTATAGCAAAAAAGGAATTATTCAGTATACCAGTTATCGGTTTCTTTGTTAAACTGTTCGAGTCAATACCAGTGGATAGAAGAAATATTAAACCCTCAACTTTTAAAGATGTATTTAAATATTTATCCCATGAAGAGGTAATAGGAATATTTCCAGAAGGAACAAGGGTTAATAACCCAGAAAAATTTGGTAAAGCTGAGAAGGGAATAGGATTCATCCTTTCCAAATTTAAGTCTCCAATCTTAATAACTTACATAGATGGTACTTACAAATGGTACAAAAAATTCAAAATAAAAGTAATATTTAAAGAGATAATAAACTATGAAGATTTATCAAATATTGATAATTCTCAAATACCTGATTTTTTGATGAAAAAAGTTTATGAAAATTAAAATTATAAGAGACCCAATACATGGAGAAATAAGAATTTTCCCCTTGGAGTGGTTAATAATAGATACTCCTCTATTTCAGAGGCTGAGATACATAAGCCAATTAGTCGGAGCTCAATTCGTATTCCCTGGCTGCACACATAACAGATTTTCACATTCACTGGGAGCAATGAATATATGTTCAATGTATTGCCAAAAATTCATAGAACAAAACAAGATAGATTATTTGGAATACAGAGTTTTGAGGCTAGCTTCATTACTACATGATATAGCACATGGACCATTCAGTCACCAATTTGACGAAACAATTTACAAAAAAAATAACTACACAAATGGACATGATGAATTCAGAAACAAAGTAATCCTAGAATTTCTACCCTACTTCATTGAAAAAAAAATAACATCCACAAAAAATATTAAACTAAAACAAGAACTAGAAAAAGAAATAGAAGCATTCAATAGCAGTAGCTTAGAATCCTTACTTAAAAATCTACTTAGTGAAATACCTAAAATTTATGAAAATAGGAATTCATACAGATTTGGAATAGTCCAGGGAACGCTGGGAGCAGATAGATTGGATTTCATATGGAGAGACTCTTATTTCTCTGGAATAAAAGGTTTTTCAAAAGGAGATATAGAGAGAATAATTTCAAATTCCTACATAATAGAAGGTAAACTTGCTTACCATATAAAAGCAATGGATGAAATATATTCATCTTTATATGGAAGATTTATGTTATACAAAAATCTATATTTTCATAAGACCGCAAGAGCAGTAGACTTAATGATCCAAAAAATTTTAAACCTGTATTCCGAAATAATTGATTTTAAAGAATACTTTAATAATCCAGAAAATTTTATACTACTGACGGATGATTTTATAATAAATCTGCATAACTCAATCAAAAAAAATAATAAAACCTTAGAAAATATAAGGAAGATTATAGAAAATATAAAAAATAGAA
>JANXBF010000054.1 GCA_025057615.1 Candidatus Calescibacterium sp.
GTTATTGGTTTTGTTAGTTCTGCTATTTTGATGACCTGTTTATTTTTTGGTCTTTCTATGTTAGCTCTGATTTTTATAAAAGAGACTTTTGGTAGAGACTTGGATTTCACAGAAGAATAATGGTATCATCATATTTTGGGATTTCAATTATTTTTGTGGTATTTCAAGTAATTTCTTTGGAACTTGTTTTAGTTAGATTCTCTATTTTTTTGTATGACTTTTATTATTTTATTTTTGTGTTCATCTATATCAAACATTAGGTTTTCTATTGCTTCGTTTAGTGCTTTTCCCAAGGGTGTTTTTTCGAATGATGGTGACTCTATGTTTAATTTTTCCCAACCTTTCCAAGTCCAGTTTTTTGTAATCGGTTTTGATGATGAGTAGCTATTTTCAAATATTATTGCTCCATCACTTGTGAATCTTACATCACAGTCAAATCCTATACTTACTGTATTGGAGCCTATTTTAAATTTTGTTATTACTCCTCCTATTATTACTTCTGCTCCTTCGCTTTTAGCATTATTTATGGCTTCTGGGAGGTTATCATATGTTGAATTTTTATCAAATAAGAATGTATGATCACTGTAATTTTCAGACAGTTTTTTATGTATGTATTTAGCTAAGTATTTGCCACCACTTTTGGTAACTGCATCGCTAAATGTTATAACAGAAAAGGTAATATGTTCTTTTGCTGAAGAATATAGAATAAACATTAAATTAAAAAGGACTAATAAAACTATTATTACCCAGGTGTAATATTGTTTCATTGTCTTCACCCTCCCTATAATTTGTAGTATATATTATTCTTGATAGTTTTATTATTTCCCTTCTGAAGGTTATTATTTTTTCAGTTTAATTTTTTAGCTTCTGTAGTGTTTCTCTTTGTTTTTTTATATTTTCTTCCAATTTTTGAATATATTTTCTTTGTTTTTCTGAGGCTAGGATATACATTTCTACTATTTTTTCGTAATTTTTGTACTGTTGAAAGGATATGTATAGGTTATAGCTGTCGAAAGAGGTTTGCAGGGAGTAATCTAAGAGTGAAAGAAAATTTTTTATTTTTTCTCCGATGATTGTGTCTGGTAAGTTATTTATTGCTTTTTGTAGACCTTGGTAGATGGTTTCTATATTAATGTTTTCTGGGTTTTTTGATATTTCGTAAAACCAGTAATTGAATTCAGAATAGTTTTTGGTAAATTTGATTAGTTCAATTTGTTTTTCATATTCAGGGAATAGTTTTTTACTAAGATCAAGTGCTTTGTCTAATACTAAATTTAGGAGAGTATTATATGAATTATTGTATATATTTTTTCTGTATTTTTCAGCTTCTTCTACCCATTCTTCGTATTTTTTTACATTATATAATAATTCTTTGTTAACTTTATCAAGATTTTGTTTGGCTTTTTGTAAGTCTTGTTCCATTGACGATATATTTTGTTCTATTTGTTGTATTCTATTTTTATTATTTTGGTTGGGAGATTTCAAGAAAGTGTCTATTTCTTGCTCAACTTCTCTTTTAAGGTTTTTAAAGTCATTTTTTATTTGCAGATTATCTATTGTGTGAGGTTGTTTTTTATCCTCTTCTGTGTTATGTATATATATTGTTTCAAAGTTGCTGAAATCAAAATTTTTATCAGAGTTTAAGTATTCATCCTTATATGTTTTTATTAGGATATTTATTTTTTTTAGAGAATCTACATGTGAAGGTTTATTATCTAGATTTTTTGATTCGTTTGATATTTGCTTTTGTATATTTTCCAATTGATTAATTGTTTCAAATGAAAAGGCGATGATTTCTGGTATTTTATTTGTATTTTTTATTTCTATTTTTTCTGATTTTATTTTTGTAGTTATTTTTTCAGGTAGTTCTACATTGTTAATGGCAGATTGAAAACTGAGTTCAGCTAGGTATCGGGATTTTTCTAAATTTCCGTTAATCGCTTCATTGACAGCCATTTCTGAAAGAACCAAAGCATTAATCAACGATTCTTTTACATTTTCTACTGGTTTATGGGATATATTAAAAGAATTTTCTATATTTGAAAAGTCTATTCCACCCCATGAAATGAGTAATATGGCTTTATCAAGTTCTTTGGGGGAGGAAATTAATCCTGTAGGTGTCCTTTTTATTTTTTCCGGAACTTCAAATTTATTAATATTATTGCTATATAAATCAATATTTATTCCATTTTTTTCGATGTAGTTTGCTAAAAATAGGACTTTTTGAAGCTCTATTAACCTGTGGATGTAAGGTATTTCTTTTCTCATGAGCTCGACATTTTGGTTGAGATAGTATTGGTATTCTTTTATTAGTTCCCATTCCACCTGTGTTGCTTGGTAGTCTGGAGTGACTTCTATTCTAATTTGGGAGTCACCAATTATTAGGAAATTTTTATTAATAACATAGGATTCTATTTTTTGAGGCTTAATTGTAAACATTAAGAATCCTCTATCGCTTAATTTTTCTAATGATTTTTTATGATATGCGAATTCGAAAAAGTCTTGAAATTGGGTATTCATTTTAAGGCTTTTGATTCCCAAATCTGATAGAAACAATATTTTAAAAATTTCTGTGTCTCTGCTCAGATTTTCTATTCTTGTTGTCATATAAATTGTTGGGATTTGAAAATAGTTTTCTGGATTTTGAATGGGTAAAAACTCGATTATGCTGTAGAAAAATTCCTTCATTATTTTAAGTTCTTTTTCATTAACAAATTTTACTATTTTGGTATCATCTAAATAGTTCTTGTCTATTGAATTTTGATAAGCATCATTTATGAGAGATTCAATTTGTTCTTGAGAAGTCTTTAATCCTTCAAGTATTTTTCTGTATAACATCTCTAATAATCGTTTGGAAAATTGTGAGTATTCTTTTTCTGTTAGGTTTCCTTTTTGGAGATATTGGTTTTTGAGATTATTATATTCTTCTTCTATTCCTAATACTTGTATTGCTTGTATTAAGTGTGTTGTATCGGAAGTTTTATTGAATAACCACAGAAAACATATTCCTATACCTATTTGTGGATCGTATCCTTCTGCTTCAAAACCGGCTGAATAAAGTTTGTAAAGGCTGTTAAATAAGTCGTAGATTTTTTCTTTAGTTGATAGGTCAAATTCATTTATCTGATAATCTATATATTTTTCTACATCTTCTTTTGTTAAATTGTGCTTTTTGAGATTGCTGTTTATAATTGAGACTGTTTTGGGGTTATTAGTTTTAAATGAGTCGATTATGATTTTTGTTATTGTTTTAAATGCGTTTTTAGGATCTTCTGTTTCATTCCTTAATTCTAGTTTTTCTGTCATTTCATTTTTATTAACTGGATCTATTGAAAGTAGGGGGTTGGGATATTTAAGTGCTTCTCCAAGTAAGTTATGATAGTTTATAGGTCCTGTTGTATAATCTGGGTTGTAATGACCAAAGAAAAAAACCTTATTGTTGAAAAAAAGAACCCCTTTTAGAATATTTATATCTCTAAAAGTTTGTTTTTGATAATTTATTTTTTCAGTGGCTATTTTTATATAATATTCGTCTGATGAGTAGTTATTAAAAGGATCTTCTTTTTGATTGTTTTCTTCATGATATTTTAAAATCACACCTAGGGGTTGATTAATATCAGTAAATTTACTAAAGTCGATTATCATCTGTTTAATTTCATTTTTTCTTATTAATTTGATTGTTACTATTTCTTGATTTTTCTGCGAGAGTTTTAATATACGTATGAAAATTTCTATTTTGTCGACTTTTTTATCGTTAATTTCTGTTATTATATCACCTTCTTTTATACCTACTTGTTCTGCTATTGAGTTTGGCATGATTTTATCAACGATTATTTGGGCAAAAGTTTTTGATATAATGATAAATAAGAATATAATAATAAAAATTTGTTCTTTCATTTTCATCTTTCTTTTTCAATATTTATTTTCTATAAATTTTTAGGGTTTCATTTTTGGGTTAATGTATGAAGGGTATGGTATTTGATTATAGAATTAGTATAAAGTAGAGCGCCCGTAGCTCAGCAGGATCAGAGCATGGGATTTCTAATCCCAGGGTCGCAGGTTCGAGTCCTGCCGGGCGCGAGATTCCTAAACATCATACTGATAAAGAAAGCGGATAACCCTTGGATATATTATGAAGGTTGATTTTTTATGTATTGGTGCACACCCAGATGATTGTGAAATAGCAATGGGTGGAACTATTGCAAAAATGGTCAATCAAGGCTACAAAGTAATGATTTTGGATTTGACGAATGGTGAACCAACTCCACGTGGTAGTGTAGAGAAACGAATAAAAGAAGCTAAAAAAGCAGCCGAGATATTGGGAGTTCAGAGAATAACTCTTGATCTGAAAAATAGATTTCTTTTTGATAGTATAGAATCAAGATTCAAGGTTGCTTCAATTATTAGAAAGTACAGACCAGAAGTTATATTTTGTCATTTGGAAATTGATGCTCATCCTGATCATGTTCAGGCTTTCAACATTTCCTATGCTTCCAGGTTTTACTCCAAGTTAACAAAGGTTCCACTGGATGGTGATAGTTGGTATCCCAGGAAGATAATAAGGTTTTTTTCAAATCATCTAAGGATAAATATTACCCCGTCTTTTGTGGTTGATATAAGTGATTTTATTGAGAAGAAGATTGAGGCTTGTAAGGCTTATGAAAGCCAATTTTCTTCTTTTGATGTTGAAGAATATGTTAAAACGTTTGCCAAGTATTGGGGATTGTTGATAAGAAGTAAATATGCTGAGCCTTTTTTTAGTCATGAATTGATAAGTTTGGACCCATCGTCTTTGTTAATCTGATTTCATCTTCTTTCCCAATTTCCAAGTATTTTATCCATTAGTTTATCAGCTCCGAAGGCAGCGATTGCTCCTCCAGCAATAGCTCCTACTACTGTTCCAACACCTGGGACCACTGATCCTAGTGCTGCTCCTGCTGCTGCTGCTCCGAGTACTCCGGCTCCTGTTGATACTGCAGTTTCCAATGCTGCTCTTTTGGCGGTTTTTCCTTCGTCTATCCTGCTTTTGAAATCAAATCCTGCTGCTGCCACAGCTACTATTGGTCCTGCTGCTTTTGAGATTCCTCTTAGTGCTGATTTTGCAGTTGACTCTGCTGCTTTTTTAGCTGTTTGTTTTATTCCTTGTGTTTCTATTGATTGTATCCCTTTTTTTATCACTTCTTTGGTGCTTCTGAGTGTTTCTTTAGAAGCGGCTTTTTTGAGACCTTCTTTGGCAAGTTTTATCGTTTCTATTTCTCCACTTCCTCTGATTTCTTCTATTGCTTTATCTTTTATGTTTTTCAAACCTTGTTTTAGTCCATCTTTTAATGGATTTTGAACCTCTATATTTTTTATTTTGTCTTTTATTTGAGAGGCTGTATTTTTTATAGATGATAAGCTTGGTTTGGCGTTTTCTATTGCTTCCTTTACGCCTCTTGTTTTTACTCTTTGGACTATATTTTTAGCTTTTTCTGGTATTTCTTGTGATTTTGATAGAATGGATTGTTTTGCTGTATTGGATGTTTCCTCTTTTATGTAGGTTGATAAAGAGTTATTTTCTTCTTCTTTTTTTGTTTGTTCTTTTCCTAGTGCTTGTTCCCAGTGTTGAGACAATTGTTGTTGAGTTTGTATTTTTTGTAATTTATTGTTATTATTTAAGTTATTGTTTTGTGTTATATTTTTATGAGTTTTAGTATCAATATTTTCCTTTTTTATTTGGGAATTAGAGCTAATGTTATTTATTAGTGACATAATGACCTCCTTTGTATTTTTAGATCCCTATAATATTATTTAGGTTTTTTCTATATGGTTGAAAGTTTATTTTTATATTTTTAACATTTTTTTTACAAAATGAAAGACTAAAATTTTGTGACACCCACATAATGAACAAGTTGAGGTATTGAGAAAAAGGTTTTATCATATTTATTGTATACGTAGCATTTTATTTCGTAGAAAAAGCAAAGTGATTTGTAATTGCCAAGTAATTGGTGTTCTATTACATGAGTTTGTAAAACTATGTACATTTCTTTTTTGATATTTATTTCTTGTGTTGATGTTGGGGTTATGGTTATTATTTTTCTTGGATTTTTTAGGAATTTATAGGTATATTTTGGGTTTTGTTGGTTACCTATGACTAGAGTTGCCATGTTTGAATCTTGAATAATAGATAGATTTTGTGCTGCTATTATTTCTCTTTCTATTTTGTTTAATATATTTCTTGCTTGGATGGTTGTATCACTC
>JANXBF010000055.1 GCA_025057615.1 Candidatus Calescibacterium sp.
ATATTAATTTGAATCTCTAAATTAATATTAATTTGAATCTCTAAATATTTTGGAATATGAACTAAAGAAAAAAACTAAATAAATTAAATAAATATTCTAGTTATTCCTGAAATTTTTATATTAATAAATATTTTTAAATATTTACATGAATAAAAAGGTAAAGTTTAGAAATACGTCGAAAAGATTTTTAATAAATCTACTTTATAGTCTAAAAACATGATATACATATATCAATTCGGTAGGTTGGAAAGAAATTTTTATGAAAATGTTAGATTTAAGATTAATAGTTATGAAACTGAGTATCCTCTTTCTTCTTTGGCATTGGGTGAATATTTTAAGGAAATAGATAAAAAGGAAGTAAAAAACATTATTTTGTATCCTATAAGCTTGTTTTTGAACTTTGAAGTGTTAAATAATGATAGTAAATTAACTCAAGTACATAGAGAATCGCTTTATAACCTCCTAAATAGTAAATATATGGACTATAAAAAATTAAGTATTTTCTTTGAGGATTTAACAAAAGAGTATTATTCATCTGAGGCACAACACATTATTTTATATTCACTTGGTAACTATAAGTATGAAGAAAATGAGTTACATTTTGATACCACTCTTGATGATCTATCTTTACAAATCTTTGTAGAAATGTATAATACTATATCTACAGATCAAGACATTGAATTATATCTTGATATTTCATCAGGGCTAAATCTATATATTGCTGCTCTGATAGAAGCTGCAAAAAACTTTTGGACATTTTTTAATCTACAAAATTGGGGTAAGAAAAAGATTAGTATTTTCTTTGTGTTCTCCGAACCAATAAGAAAAAACTCTATTCATAATGTATACTATAATAATGAGATAAAATATAGGTATTTCTTTGAGTGTCCAATTGAAAAAAATTCTATAGATAGTATATGTAATTATATTGATGAAGTTCTGTTTAGCAATTATAGTATTCAAAGTAAAGAAAGAACGACACAGAAAGAAGAATTAAAGCAAATTTTGGAAGAACTTATATTAACGTATAATGCACTAAAATACAATATACCATTGTTTTTTTTAACTTTTCAACTTCCTGAACCTGAAAAATTGAGAAAAATAGTAAATCAGATTATTGGTAACTTATATTCATTAATGTATAATAGAAATCTAAAGAGTTCTCCAAAATTGGACAGAAATAAAATAATGAGAGTTATTTTATCTCTGGCTTTTTTTATTGGTGTAAAAAGTATTATAGATGAAACAATCATTCATAATCAACAAATAGATAATCAAAATTTGAAAGCATATTTTGAAAAGATATACAATACACTAGGTCTCAATTTGAATAAAATATACCTATCAAGTGAGTTAAGTATAATTCAAAGTAAAATTGTAAAAATCCTAAGAGAGATAAATGATGAAGAGTTAAAGGAAAATCTACTAAATGTCACCATAGACTATTTTACTCTAGAAAGCATAGATAATATTATCAAATTAGAAGAAAATGTTAAAGAAAAGGTGAAACAAGTTATAGAAAATGGTGTTAAAGAATTTGATCCTAAGGTTTTCTACAGTAGGAACTTTTTTGCTCACGCCGGATTCGAAAAAAACGCTACATTGATAAAGATTATAAAAGAATCCCTAAATCGAGGTAATAAAAATGTTCGATTCATACTATCTTATAAAAAAGAAGCAATAGATAAAATAAAAGAAGAATTATATAAATTATGAATGAATAGGGTAGGGAGAAATGAAAAATACCAATATAGTACTATGTTTTAATTGTTGCCATATTTATGTACCAGCTACACCTAATTCTTGATCCAGATCATTATATAGGTTGTTTACAACTTCATCAATTTCTTGATTACTTTTTAATCTACCTGTATGATCAAACCACTTATAGTATGGTGTATTTATTATTTTCCATCCTGCTGTTTTAAGAATCTCTATTCTTTCTTGGTGATACTTAGTTGGTGTTATACCATCTTTCTCAAAATGGTGTTTTCCATCTACCTCTATCGCTACAAACTTTTTTTTAAAAGGATTATATACTACGAAATCTATTCTTTTACCACAAGACTCTACTTGATTATAGATTTCTACTGATTTTCTTTCTAGCTTATATTGCAATAGGTAGTGGTATACTATTCTTTCAAACTCAGATTCAAATTTTTTTTCGTCAAATTTCCAGTGTGGATATTCTTGAATAGTATTTTGATTTTCCAGTTCGTATCCCATAAATTTTAGGTATTGACGAGTAAGTGTAAAGTTACCAGGTATTTCGCAAAATACGAAAAAAGTAAAAAACCGTGCTCTACTTGTCATTACATTGAATCTGTTTGGATTTTCATAGTGTGCTTTTGAACGAACCGACTCTGAATCAGTGCAAAAAGAAACTATTATTACATCTCTTTCATGCCCTTGTAATTCCTCAGGTGTTCCTTCTATTATCTCATATCTTTCTCTTTCCTCTTCATCCAATTCAATATATAGTTTTTCTCTTATTAAGTATACTTGCTCTCTAATTGGACTAATAATTCCAATATTAAACCTAGGAGGTAGGATATTAGAAAGATCAAAATTTTCGTAAGCTTTATTCGATATTAGTGATTTGACTATTTTAACAACCGTATCTGCTTCAATAGGTATAGTTTTATCACTTCTTCTTTTCCCGTTTATTTTTATTGCTTTAAATGGCTTTATTTCCCAATTAGGAGGTTTTTCTGTCATTATAATCAATTTGTTGTCATAGAATTTGGTATTGTTAAACTTGAATAAAAGTGGTAGTGATCTAAAATGTTGATCAAGAGTTACTCTTGGAATATATCCCAGATTTATTCCTTCTTCTTTATCGTCTGATATTATGAAATCTAGTATCGATGCTTTTGTAAGTATAATTTTTCTCTTTTCAGCTTCCTGATATGTAAGATTCCCAGGTTTATGTTTAGACCAAATCATTTCATCTAATTTACTACTGATTCTTAGATTTAAACCTGTAGATACTAAGCTTAACTGTTTATGATCTCCTACTATACATAGTTTCTTAGCTCTATATATTACTGGAAGGATTTCAGCCAAATTTACTTGCGAAGCTTCATCTATAACCACTAGATCAAATATATTTGGTTGCATTATTATAAGTTCGTTTATATTATGTATTTCTGATATCCATATTGGGAAAACATCGGTTAGATGGTTATAATCTATTTTTTCTATCATTTTTTTCTTTGTAGCGTAGGATTTTGGTTTAATAGCTTTAAGAAATAATGAAAGATTGTCTTTTGTTTCTTTTTGTAATAAACATCCGGCTATGTTTTTTTGGTTAGCAATGTTAATAATCTTAACTCTATATTGGGTTAGGTAATGCTTTTTTTCGTAGTCAATAATGTTTCTTATTACTTTTAAGTGAGAGTAAAAATTATTTTTTTCTATTTCTCTATGCAGATCTTCAAACTGCTTTCTACAAGATAATATATGTACCATATCTTCAACTAGTTTTGTTAATTCAAATTTATTCTCTATTTTTTTTAGGTTTATATACCAAGCTGTTAATTTACTTATTTCTTTTAAACATATTAAGTAAAATATAGCTTTATATTTTGTTAGTTTTGGTGTTTCCATTTTTTTTAAAATGAACATAATTTTTTAATTTTTGATAGGTTATATGTTATAAATTTGTTTTCATTATTTTCATTATTTTTAGGTTCTTTGTAATATCTTTGGAAAAAATCTGATTCCAATTTTTCTATTTCCTTGTGTAATTCATAATGTTTTTCCATTTTGTTGAGAATTTCTTCTTTTTTCTTTTCTTCTTTTTCGATATATAAAAGTTTTTCCTTTAGTTCCTGATTTGATCTTTGCCATTCCTGATTCATTTTCGTTAATATTTGTCCTAAAAGAGAAGTATTATTTGAAAAATCTAGGATATTTTGAATTTCTTCTTCCAGTTTTTTCTTGGTTTCTCTTGTTACATATATGTATGGTAAAATGTTAATATTTTGAAAGTTAGGATCTATGTAATTTTTGATTTTATCATTTATAACTCTAACTGCAGGTTCTTTATGAGAAACTATTAGTACTTTTTTTCTCTTAATGATACCCAAAAGAGCAATTGCTATAATTGTATGCGATTTACCTGTTCCTGGAGGTCCTTGAACATAAGATATTTCACTACAAAAGGCATTAACTATTGCTTTCTTTTGGTTTTCTGAAAGTTGAATAGGTAAAAACTTTTCTATATCCCTTTCATACTCATCTTTGTTATCTTCTTCTATGTCTATTTGTTGAGGTTCTTCTAAAAAAATTGATTTAAATAATTTTTATACTAGTTTATTATCCAGTGATTTTTTTTATTTAAGTTCTTCTATTAATAAAGAAATTGAGTTGGATATCGAAAGGTGATGTGGAACATTTGCAACAAACAAAGATACTTTTTGTCTATCTATGTAAAAGATATTATCATTTTTTTTCAAGTCTTGATCTGGAAAAATAATTTTACCATTTTCATCTATATCTAGTTTCCTTTCTTTTATATTAAATGGTACGTCGTAGACTTTGCAAAAATTCTGAATTGATTTAATAACTTCACTTACTATTAGAGGAAGATTATCTATATACCTTATGTTCTTTTCGATATTTTCTATTAAATCTCCTATAGGAAATTTTGGTATTTCTTCTTCCATCGGTGATGGTATAATTCTTGAAATAACATCATAATTTATTATTATTTTGCTTTCTTGATTTTCATGTTCTTTGTATACTATAGGTTCACAAATTTTTCCACCATCTTTTTTGCCATATAAAAATCCTTGTCCTTGAAATATTCTTTGAGAAGGTTCTAAGTATGGTCGATATCTTTTTACAAATGACAATTTTGTATTTTCTGGTAATTCATCATCATAAGATATATATTTTGCCGGTGTTTTGGAAAAAATTGTTGATAATTCTTTTACACCACTTAATTTCACGCTTATATCCCGTAAATATTCCAAATATTTGACTATATTGAAATAATCTTCTGTATTATAAGTTACATATTAATATCATGTCAAAATTATTTTTACAATATTTTAATTTTGGAATACGATTTTCGTATATTTGATTTACTATATTGAAAACTGCACAGCATGTTCTGCTTATTATCGTTATTACCTTTATCTTGGGAATAGGCTTTTTGAATAAGTTCTTTTGCTGCTTGAAGGAAATATTTCTAATTTCTATAGATGAACCATTTTTCTAATAATTCATGATAGATCTTCGTTGATTCACTTAAAGTTCTTGATCCATCTATTACTATTATAAACAGTTTTTATCTTATGACTTCTTTGTTTTTTACTTGTGACAAATTACGCATTACTGCTCTTGGCATATTTATTCATTAAATTGTAGTTTTTTGGAGAGACATAAAAATTTGAAAGTGCTATAGTTAGGGTATAAAAAAATATTGTGTTTCCAATAATAGCTATGACCGTTTTTATAAAAAAGCTGGTTAAATTTTCAAGTTAATTATACGTTATTTTTTTAGAGAAGGATTTTTAATTAGAAAAATAGAACATTTATATCCTTAACACAAT
>JANXBF010000056.1 GCA_025057615.1 Candidatus Calescibacterium sp.
CCTTCGATTTTTTACCTTATTATCTCCTAAAAGATTTAACATAAATTCCAAAACTTCTTTATCTTTCGAGAAAATTATATGTGAACCACCATAATCAAAAGTGAATTCCATCTCGTTTAAACTTCTCATCAGACCACCACACTCACTCTCTTTTTCTAAAATCTCGAATTCCAATTTTTCTTTTCTCAAACTCAAAAAGTAACCTAAAGTCAAGCCTGTTAAACCTCCACCAAGGATCGCTATCTTCATTTTACCACCGAGCAAATTTAATTTTTGATTCTTTTCCCTTTCTGAAATCTTATAAATTTTTTGTCAATATCTCCAAATTTGTGGTTTTAATAGGGAAAAATAGAAGCTACATTCGATCAACTCTCCCCATGGAAGATTTAAATTAGGACTTAGAGCAAGTGTTAATTTGTCTCATCTAATCCAGCCACAATTTTCACACATGGAAAAGTCTTCCGATCCCCTAAGTTGTCGTAAAAATTCTTTGAGTTTCGAAAAATCAAAAATTTTACAATAGCTACAAAATCTATGGTAACGATATGTAAATAATTTCAAAAAGAATTAGAAAAATCTTTAGTTGCACGGAAAAAGAAATTGAGAGGTTTTTACAATTTATAATTATATAATTAAATATGAAGAGCCACCGTTTACAGTAGAGGAAGCTTATAAGAAGGATTAAAGTAAAATACTTTAACAAAGATTTTAGATTATGAGAGTGCTATTTATAACGCCCCGCTACTATCCGTTTGTAGGTGGTGTGGAACACGTCGTGAAATCGATTGCTGAGAGGTTAAAGGACTCTACGGTTCTCTGCGGAGATCCAAATATTAAAAAAATTGAAATTGAACAATTTGGGGGGGTTGAAGTAATCAAATGTCCAGTTTTTTGCCCTTTTGATTCATATCACATACCAAAAAAAATTGGTGAAATAAAAGAAACTCTTAAAAAAATTAGTAGAGAAATCGATATCGTTCACGTTCATAGTGCTCATTCTGTTTTTAGTGTATACTGTGGAACTCTAATAAAAAAAATAAATAAGGATTTAGACGTGGTATTTACACCTCACTACATAGGTATTAGAGGTGGTTTTAACAAATTACTATGGAGTTTGTGGAAACAAAAATTAAGCCAACTACTGAGAGTATCTAAGAAGATTCAACTCTTAAGCCCTACTGAAAAAGATAATTTTTCATCAATATTTCCCTTTACTGAAAAGAAATTGGTAATCATACCAAACGGAGTCGAAAAAGATGTTTTTAATTACAAAAATAAGGGAGATTCAAATTACTTACTTTTCTCAGGTAGAATAGAGAAGTATAAGGGAATTGATATACTCCCAAAATTAGGTGAAATTCTAAACGTGGATGTATTGTTAATTGGTAGGGGTAACTACATAAAAAAGTTAAAAAAATACAAAAATGTGTCTGTCCTACCACCACAAAAAAGATCAAAATATCTTGAATTCTTAGCCTCAGCTAAATACGCTGCAAATCCTAGCGTTTATGAGGCATTAAGTGTTTTTGTTCTAGAAAGTTTAGCCTTGGGAACACCTATTTTTGTTACGAAACCAATTCTGAAATCTATACAAACTTTTATAGTAGATGCAGATAGTGCGCCCATAAAAATAAACAGAAGGGAGCTATACTTAGTAAAGCAAAGTAAAGTGCCTTCTTGGGATGAAATTGTTGAACAGATAATAAGTAATTTATACAAATAATCTAAATCGAGCTAATAATTTTCTCAAAGGCTATTTTAAAATCTTCAGCGCATTTTTTAGAATGAAATCTGTCAGTCAACTTTCTATAGGTTTCGGATAAAAATAATTTTTCATCGATTTCCAAGTTGTAATACCATAATATACTTCTACATACATCTAAAGGCTCTGGTTTTACGATCAACTTTGCATCTTTTCCAAATTCTGATTTAAACTTATTTCTTACAATTTCGGCAATTTCCTTAGTTCCAGTATAGGTAGAAACTATAACAGGAACACCAGCTCTCATAGACTCCAATGTAGCTACCGGATAAGCTGCGCCCCACGCAGGATAAACGAATAAAGATGCATCTTTAAAAAATTCTGACAGATCCTTTATATATCCCGGAATGGAGACTTTTTCAGATTGCCATTTTTCGGGCCAACCTTTACCTCCAATGATGAGTTTCAAATCAAAATTGCTGTATTTTTCCGAAATGATTTTGAATGCTTTTATAAGAATGTCTGCACCATGATTTTTTCTTGCTGTGCCAACTAAAATAACATTTTTTGATTCAAGATTTGGATTCACTCTAGCTAAATTTATGTAATTTTCGTCAGTTATATAAGGTCTTGCAACTTCTACTGGTATTTTCAATAAACGTGCTACCGCATCCTTGATCATAGGGGAAACAGCTATAACTGCATCTAAATATCTAAATGCCCACTTATGCGCGATTATATCTATCCATGAATAGTGGGGTCTTCTGTTGTTGAAATTGCAAATGGAGTCATCACAAAAGAATCCTATTAATTTTTTTTCATTTTCTATAAATTTTTTAATGGCAAATGGTAGCACTGTAAGTGAACTCTCCAGAATATAGTATTTATATTCCGGATATTTTATGTAGCATTTCAACGCCAATAAACCTCTCTTAACTCTGCCACCCCATTTACCAAAATATACATGCAAAGTGTCTGCATTTATAACATTTATAAATTCTTTATGAGAAGGGTGAGGACCATTTGGGTCACCATATACAAAGACGACCTCACTCACGTCTTTATATTCCACGCAAGGTATTTTAAGCTTTTCAACAATTCCTATAGTATGGATACCCCTAAAGTTTCTATAATCATCAGAGCATTTAACGCTGATGATTACTTAGCGGATGCCTTGGAGAGTGTAGTAAATCAAACTTTTAGTGAGCCTATGGAAGTCTTAGTTTTGTACGATAAGGGATCAACCACAAAAAGAGCGGTAGAGATCACTATAAACTATATTAAGAATAATAAAAATGACTTTATAGAAATTAAGTTAATCGAACATGAACACGTAACACCCTTCAGAGCTTATAATCTGGGATTAAATTTAGCTACTGGAGAATACACATGTTTTTTGGATTACGATAATATATATGAAAAAAATTTTATAGAGTATTTATATAAAAATTTAAAAAAAGGTTTTAATTTAGTTTATACTTATGCAACGTTCTTGGACGAAAATTTAAACTTTTTAGAGATTCAAAAAAACTATTCATTGTTGTTTAAGCTTGCAAGAATTTTTTTAAATCCACCTGAATATTTAGATACAAAAAAATTGTTAGTTTACAACTATATAGATGCTAGTTCTTTCATGTTTGATGGAAAATGTAAGAGAATCTTAATAGAAAAATTTGATAAGTTAAAACACAGATATTTCGACTGGGTATATGAAGACTGGTTATCTGCACTAATTTTAGCAAAAGAGGGAGTAAAGTCGAAGTTAGTTAAAGATGTAACATATTATTATAGGATTCACGAAAAAAACATAACTATGAGTTATCAAAAAAGAGACTTTCCAAAAGAGTTGACACACCTTGAAAGAGAAATTAAAACACTAAAAACATTCGAATTTATTTATAAAAATTCATTGACTCTTACAGAAAAATTACTTTTGAAGCTTATGCTAATAAGAAAATTATTTAAAACCGTGACCTTCTAAAATCAACAATGTCAAAAAGAGCTAATAAAAAAGTTTGTATAGTGATTCCAACCTTTAAATCATGGGAGATAACAGCGAAAACGGTTAACAAGCTGCTTTACGAGCAAACGTATAGCCATTTTGATATAATAATCGTAGATGCGGGTTCTGAAGACTATGAAAAATTAGAGAATTTATATAAGGATGAAGATCGAGTAATAATAATACATTCAAGCAAAGATCTTGGTAGTGCAGGCTCATTTTGGTTAGGTATGAAATACGCTTACCAAGAAGGATATGAAGTTTTTATACTGTCTGATAACGATGCTATTCCAATTTCAAACAACTTAATTGAAAAATTAGTAAGTGAAATCGAAAATAACTGTGAATTTGTTTTAGCACCTTACGAGGAGGGGGAGGAGCGACTATCATTAGAGGATAGAAGTAGATTAAAAGTAAAGGGTAGACCATTCCACTTTCTGACATTGAGTAGAAAAGTGATAGAAAGAGTAGGTTTTCCATCTGTTGAATTCTTTATCTGGCATGATGATGGAGAATACTGTGAAAGAATAAGAAAAAAGTTTGAGATATATATACTAACTAGCATAAAGTATGCTCACGAATTTCCACCATCAACATTACATTACTTCTACTCCAAGAGATATCACTACAATATTAGGAATCAGATATTAATGTACTTAAAGAGATGGAATAAAGCAAATCCTAAAAATTTTTTTGTTGGTTTATTAAGGCTGATTTTTAGAATATTCATTTTGCAAATATGTATTTTTGTATATGCTTTTTTTATTAAAGAGAAGTTTAAATACATTATTAGAAGTCTAAATTCAATTTTTTTTGCTTTTATGAAGAATTTTGGAAAAATAGAAGATACATCTAGAATTGCAAAGTTATACAACCTTATTGGAGATGAAATAAATGAAAAAGAAATCTCAAAAATCCAATATGATTTAATTTTAATCCCAAACTTCAAAATTAACCTTGAAAATATAAAAATACCATTCAATCTAAAGAAAGATTCAATTTCATCTAAATTATATTCGAATATAAGCGACTTTGAATATGCTTTATATTTGCTGAAATTTTATTTAATCGACCCTATTTTTAAAGTTAGGA
Source organism: Candidatus Calescibacterium sp. (assembly GCA_025057615.1). Taxonomy (GTDB): domain Bacteria; phylum DRYD01; class DRYD01; order DRYD01; family DRYD01; genus DRYD01. The sequence goes on from JANXBF010000056.1 coordinate 4,797, forward strand.
AAAATATATTAGCATTAGAATTCGAAGCTCCCAATTTTGTTACAGCAAAAACTATTGTAGTGTATGATATATTCCAGAAAAAATTTTTAAAGATAGAAAATAACTTTTTTTACTCATTTTTATACTATCTTTGTTCTTTATTGTTATCTTTGATGCTAACTTTACTATTCACGATAATTCTCTTGTTTTACGAAATAAAATATCCATATAAAGCCGCTCTAAAATCATGGTTTGATAAAGAGTTACTGAATTTAACTTATGAAGTCATAAGATGCAAAAATCTAAAGAAAGAGATTATATCGACAAAAGACCTCAATTATCTTCTTTCATCAGTAGAATAACACTATAATAAAATAAATTATATAAAAATTTATAACATTACAATCAAAAATATCCCAATTTTTCGCCACTTCAGCTTTAAATTTTAAAAATTTTCTTTTTTCCTTGCAAGGAGTCACAATTGCGATTTCGATATCAGAGAGCATAACATTATAATCTCCTCGCAAAGCGGAGCCAAATATGAAGACTCTAATATCCTTAAAATATTTCTCAGCGAGCGATTTCACATCCTTGGCATACTTTTCAACATTGCTAAAAATTTCTCCCCTCTTCTTTTCTTCAATCAATCTCTTAACAACCATTTCTCAAACCTCTTCTTGAATTTTTTAAGCACTT
>JANXBF010000057.1 GCA_025057615.1 Candidatus Calescibacterium sp.
GAAATATTAGTAATATTATTAATATTTCCGTTATTAGTAATAATAGCATTAGAGTAAGGGGAATAAAGAGAATAATTGAAAAAATTTCCCTGATTTTGGTTAGACAAATTCAAAATATTACTAAAATCACCATTATTTGTTATTGAAGAACTTTGACTCCCCATTAGCCAATTATAACCTACCCAAGCACCAACATTTACAAAATTATTAAGACCAGAAGGAGTAGTAAAACTAGCCTGATTAATTACAATACCATTATTAACGAATGATGAAGAACTGGAATCATATACATAAACAGCAAAATTGTGATCCCATAACCATGGATTTAGAACACCTAAGGTATAAATATTGTTTATAGTCGAGCTATTGGTAAAAGAACTCCCAGATGTCCACGAACCAGTATCAGGAAAACCAGGACTACCATCAGTAGATACAGCAGTGTGAACCCTATCTTGTGCCCCAACAAAAAAAACCAAAATGCAAACAAAAATCGACACTATGAAAACCATTCTGAGATAAATAATCATTCTTCTACAACTCCTTCCCTTATTAATAGTATTTGATATATCTTTGTACAACCCTTTACAACAAAAGATCATTTCCTAATAAGGATCATAAGAGATTCAATGTGGGGTGTATTTGGATAAAAATCATAACCCTTTATAAACTTAATCATATACCTATCTTTGAGTAACTCATAATCCCTATTCTGAGTCAAAGGATTACAGGAAAGGTATACAATCATACGTGGTAAACAATCAATTATCTTTTTTATAACCTCAATATTTAACCCATTCCTTGGAGGATCAACTACTAAAATATCAACATTTTCTAAAAACTCTGTATCTATATTCCGAACATCATTATTTATAACTCTATAATTTTTTATGTTGTTCACTTCTGCATTTAGCTTTGCAAAGTAACAAGCTTCATCAATTAACTCTATACCAACAATCTCTTTAGCCATATGGGAAAGCGCTAAACCTATAGTTCCAACACCACAATACAACTCCACAATTTTGTCTACATACCCCATTTCAATCTTAATATCACTCAAAGTTTTTTGTAATAAATAAACATTATTCTGAAAAAAAGATTTGGTGCCATAGAATATCCTTAAACCATCTATATTTTCAGTAATTTTATTAATACCTTGGAATTTCAATCCATCTGTAAATACAAAAGCTGGTGACTTGGGATCAGAATAAAAAATTTCTAAACCTCGGTTCCTTTCCAAATCAATCTCTAGATCAAATTCCTTGCTTTTAACAAATAAAGAAGCAATCAAACAGTCATAAGACTTACTTTCACGAATCATGAGCCCCTTGAGAACAAAATAATCAGTTAATATTTTGTTAATTGATTCAGTTATTTTCAAAGCAAATTCATTCATTTTATGAGAAGCAAGAATACAACCAGAATTCAGTTTATACTTAGACTTATGAGTTCCCCTTTTAAAAAAAGCCAAATTTACTTCATTATCCATGAAAAAAGAAAACTCCATTTTAGTTCTATATCCAAAAATCTCATGAGACTGTTCCAAAATTAAATCTTCTCTACCAAAAATATTCTTAAGCATCTGTTTCTTTAATGACAGCTGATAACTATAGTTCATTACCTGCCATGGAGAACAGGAAATAAAATGTTCCTCAACGGGATTTACTCTATATGGAGAACACTCCAAGATTTCTATGGGAACGGCTTCAAAAAATTCTCTTCTCTTTTTGACAACCTTTACCTTTGCTATCTCTCCAGGTAAAACTCCAAATGCCCTGATCTTCTTATCACCCAAATAACCAAAACAAGCACCGTCAGGATCTATACATTGGAAACATACTTTTTCAACCATACGAAACAAATTTCCACTCACCAAGGTATGAATAACTTTTGCTTAAAAAACTATATAATATACATTCAAAAATCTTATGCTTTTACTCAACTCTATTCTCATCATAACAAGTTCAAGCAAAATTTTAATCACGGTCTTTAAGATTTTAGGTAAAGAATAAGTTGAAAGCTTATTAGTATCCGTATTAAGAAAAGGATAAACAAAACAAATCTTATAGTTAGCACCCTTTAAATTTAACAACTGAGTCAACAATATTATTTCAAAATGAACCAATGAAGTATCTGATCTAAGATTAAATCTTATCCTATCTAAAAGATCCCTTTTTATAACTTTAAACCCTGCAACAAAATCATCTATACCTTTTATGTATTTTCCAAACATAACCTTAATAATAAAAATCAGCCCTCGATGTAATAAGAATCTAAAAATTCCAACATTGTAAGACTCCCTTCTTTTAGTCCTATCGACACTTACCAAATCACAACTATCAATCAATCTAAGAGACTCATTAATTATATCCAGTTTGAAAGGTAAATCACAATCCATTATGATAACTATTTCATTCCTAACTTTTTCTATCCCTTTTTTTATTGCAAATCCTATATTTCTATTTTTTTCATAGGAAACAAGATCAAATTTAATAACACCAGAATAAGAATTTATAAATTCATTAATCTTTTCTAAAGTATTATCTATACTTCCATCATTAACAAGAATTATCTGAATTTCATCAGTTTGGATTTTTTCAAGTAATTCCACTAATTTCCTCAAAGAGTCAAGAATAAATTCTTGGGCGTTATAAATAGGTAGTATTATACTAAGGCTCATAATTACAATTCCCTCTCAATCTTTTCTATAGCTCTCTCTATATAAACAGTGTAAATTTTTACTCTCTGAAATATCTGAATGACGACATCATCATCATAGATATGTGACGTTAAATTTCTGTCCTCCAACATATCCAAAAATATTTCATCATCAGGAATTATATTATTTCTAAAAGCTATTTTAATGCAATCCCGAGGACAAAACATTCAATACCCTTGTATCTCAGAATAATTTTAAGTGTCTTCCAAAAAATATCAAATGTAAATTCAAACCTCTGGATCACTCCATCTCTTTCAAGTTCACTTTTTATATCTGAATTGACCGCCTCTTTAAGTTTGTAATAAGCTCTCTTTAACTTACTCAACAAAACTAATAATTCAGTTTTCTTCATAAAGTACCTGACCATTCTCTATAATTATCTCTCTAAAACTATTATCAACATCATTCAAGAATATTAAATCGGCCGTATATATACCAGATACGTTATCAATCTTCTCTTTAAGAATTCTTCTCGTTCTGAAAGGAACACTATTCTTAGTTTCTATTGCTATATCGATATCGGAAAAAGTTTTACTTTTACCTGTTACTCTTGAACCAAATAACAATATCCTTTGAACTTCTATATCTTTGTCTTTTAGGAACTTTACAATTTCTACTACAATATCACTTATTACTTGGTTTTCATCTTTCCTATTCTTTACCATTTATTAATTCTTAAAGAAGTAAGTAAGTAATTTATTGGAGATGAAGGAGGAATTCTTATAGGTGGTTGCCAGACACCATTCTTATTGATAAGTAAATCCACACCGTAATTGTTAATATTTCGCAAAGTACTAACAACTATGTATACAGTACCGTCATCATCAACCAGTATATCACCTGAAGGTCCAATGGATAATATTCCATAATTTAAGTACCGAAGATTTAAATTGATTGTATCTATACCATTGAAAACTAGAAACATATTATTATTGTTGTTAAATACTCTATAATAGGCTACATTACCTTTGTTTTCAAAACTGAGTATATGAAGATTATTGGATTTATCAAGAAAAGTACGAATATTAGATCCACCATTAGGTATAATAGATGGAACATATACGTCCCAAGAATCGTTTTCTTTCTTCGCTACCCCTAACAAAGTATCATAATATCCATGTGCAATATTTATGATATCTCCTTTGACTTGCAAACTAATATCGTTTCCATTTCGTAAATTAAAAACACTTTCGGTTTTTGAAATATATTGGTCTTTTAAGATCCATGTTTGCCCCTTATCACTAGAACTAGCCAAGTTTAAATACAAGATCCCATATTCTAACACTGAATAAGCAACATAAATAGTGCCATTAACAACCTTTACATCATTATGAAAGCCACAACTTCTAGATCCAGCTATATCAGTGTTGTTATTAGTGTCAAACCTTCTATTACCATCTACCTCTGTGTGAAAACCACCTACATATATCTTTAAATCATTTATATTATTAGCATCAGGAGGCGATATGTCACTACCAGAATTATCAGTGTAGGTCACAACAAAATCACCACTATTGTCAACATCACAATTCACAGACCTATAGTAAGGCTGAGAATCGTGAACTAACAAAGTATCAAACCTATTGTTAGAAAGCAAGGTATTCGAATTAGGATCAATGTAAATTACTTCCCCCAAGCTTGAAGATGTCACAGAGTATGTCAAAAAGTGTAAATAACCATCAGAACCAATTGCAATCCCACTCATTACACCATTGTTTATATTATCACTACTTAATAACCGTTCTCCATCAAAACTATTAGAAGTATTAACCAAATTATCATCAATTGATAATGAACCTATTTTTGTAAAAGACGGATTCACAGGATTAGATATCCTATAGTAATCTAAATCCTGAGAACTAACGTTATAAAAACTAACATGTAAATATCTACCACTGTGGAAAGAATCTATGCACATGGAATTTCCAGTTGCAAAAATTGACTGTACAAGGTCACTTGTTAATGCATTTGACAATTCCTGTCTGAGATAGTAAAAATTAGATCCATCATTAGAAACAATATGAACATATTTATTTCCTATTGATAATGAAGCACTCTGAAAATTTATACTACTGTTACCAGTTGGATGAACGTTATAAACTGATGGGCCAGAAAAATTATCCCTAAATAAGAGGGCTATCTTATATCTTGGACCACTCCATTCTGAATTTCCTACACTCCTAAACTCTCCCGATAAAATAATATAGATGGAATTATTATAGAGCATGGCATCAAAATCTCTTAGAGTCTCACATGTAAAAGGTCTATTAGGGGTAGACCTATAAGTAGGATTGGTATTATTCAAATATTGAATAGAAGAAAAAGTATTTAAATCATTGGTAGATAGGTAAGCTATTCTGTATCGGTCCTGCCCAACATTAGAAACCCAATCTATAAAAACGAAATGAAGCTGGTTAGCAGTACCGGAAATGCCACCGACAATAGGAACAACAAAAAGAGGATTAATAGTGTCAGAAGTTATAACCCCTTTTGCAACAAGTGTTTTATCAATATTAACTACAGTCCAGTTCTTACCATCTGGACTTCCCAAATAATAAAAATCATTATGAAACTGGTTTACATTAGGTTGCAAAGATGATGTGCCAGCACAAAAAGTTATATGAAAATTGTTTCCTGCAGCGGCTCCATAAACAAACCTTACAAACCTAATAT
>JANXBF010000058.1 GCA_025057615.1 Candidatus Calescibacterium sp.
AATACGAAGCATTCTATTGCACCATATTCTATGTTTTTCTTGTTTCCACTGGTCTGAATGTTATCGCAGAAGACACTTCTTCTACTGGTAACATTGACTTAACTGTTATTCATCAAAAAATTGCTTATATCTTTGAGTTCAAAGTTGACAAAGGCAACCCCATTGATCAAATTCTTTCCAAACAGTATTTCAATAAATACCTAAATTACGAAAAAATTGTTGCTATTGGAATTGTTATTGACTCATCTTCCAAATCTGTTAAACACTTCCAAGTTAAACAGATTAAGTGATTATTAAATGATTACTATACGAATAATTTTATTAGTAGAATATTAACATCTTTATTAAGAGTCTTTTTAACAATATCAATCATAATATTCAGCATTTTCTTACACTCTTGCAATTTTGAGAGTATAAAATTCTTTGGATTTAACAATATCAATAATTCATAAGGATATACTCCTGCTTCAGACAAAGTCTCTAATACATTTGGAAATTCTCTTGGAAGAGACATAGATGGAGATTGAGATAATGACGCTTCTGCAGTTCTTAACAACATTGCTGGGGTAATGGCTGGGATCAGGGCAATTCAATCTATGTGGATCAGAGTGGCAAGGTTTTTGTTACTGGGGACATTTACAATGGTTCGGATTCTGATCTAATAGTGGTAAAAATAGAATAGTATGCATTGATTCATTTGGTGAAATATGAATTTTCATAAGATTGTTTTCAATTTCTATTAGTACTATATAAAATAGTATAAAAATATTGGGAATATATGAAAGAATATACTAATATTTTATGTATTCCATTATTTTTTGAGTAGTTTGATCTATTGTGAGGTTGTCAGATATGATAAGTATGAAGTCTGGGGGTAAGTTTTCTATTGTTGGTAGTGGTGATATGTTTCTTTTTGAATCTTCTTCATCTCTTTGTATTATTTGTGATAATATTTGATTGAAATCAGCTTGTTTTCCTAATTGTTTGTATTGGTTTATTCTTCTTTGAGCTCTGGTTTGGGGACTGGCGTAGAGATAAAACTTGTAGTCTGCGTTGGGAAATATTACTGTTCCACAGTCTCTACCTGTGATTATAAAGCCACTTGCCTGTTGTAATTTAATTCTTTCCACTTTTTTTCTTATACCATTTGTTATTAGCTCTCTTATTTTAGGTATTTGTGATATTTTTGAAGTTTTTATTGCTATTTCTTCTTTATATAAAAATTTGTATTTTTCTTCGTAGTTGATTGGTGTTTTAAAGTTTTCAAACTCTATTAGATCATCTATGTTTATGCTGTCCAAATCCATACTGTTTAAGTTTTCATCGTTTACTTGGTTTGGTGTATCGGCTATATTTAGTGCTACTATTCTATAAACAATTCCGGTATCAAGAAAAAAAAATATTTTATTGGATTTTATGTTTAATTTTTGTGTGATTTTTATTCCTATTGTTGTTTTTCCTACACCTGATGGTCCATCAATTGTTACTATCATCTTTTTCTTCTTAATACTATCACTTGGTTTGTATTTTGTATATCTTTAAATAGTTTTACTTCGTTGTTATTATATATTAATCCTATTATTATTCCTGATGGTATGTGGAAATAACCCAATGTTTTGACTTGGCTATATATCTCTATTTGGTTTCCCTGTTTTAGGGGATAAAAATATATTTTTGAAGATGTTTTTATGAACCCCAGTTTTTCATTATGTTGATATATTACTTTTGCTGGAATTTGAAAAGAATTGGAATTAATGTATCTGATTCTTGATATTTTAGGTGATACGTTTTCTACTATTCCGAGAAAATTTGATTCATTGGTTACTATATCCAATGTTTTCATTCCATTTATTGTTGAAATATAAAAATATTCGCTAGAATATGATATTACATCTGATATTCCTATTATTTCAATGGAGTACAGGTGCTTGATGATTTCAGAATTATAGAACGGATTGTTATAAATTATTGATTTTACTATGTTACCATATTCATATTCTCTGTTTTCTATATTGTTTTTCATATTTATTAGTGATAATAGGTTTAGGGAGATGGAATAAAGATTATACTTCATAGCTATTAACTCGTATATAAAAAAAATAGAAAGTAGCAAATATATTCTCGTTCTACTCATTTTTTAATATTATATTTTTATTTTCTTTTCATTCAACCTTTAACTTGTTTTATTTACTACTTTTTTACTGTTGATAATATTATTAATAAAGGATAAAAAAATATGGAGAATAATTTTTGTAATAGGAGTTGAAAATTATTCTAAAAAGTATGAGTCAAAAGAATAAAGAGTTAATATTGAAAATACATGGGATGGACTGTGTTAGTTGTGCCAAAGTTATAAAAAATGCAATGATGAGAAAAATGAATGAATATATTGAGTTTTTGGATATTGATTTTCAATCTCAGAAAATGTTTATCAAATTAAAAAAATACATAGATACTCAAAAAATAATAGATGAGATAAAAAATATAGGTTATGACGCCAAGTTAGAACAGGGATATGATCATGGTGACAGAGAATCTAAAATTGAGTTAATTAATGTTATTGTGGCTTCTGTATTATCTTTATTTGTATTTATTGTGTCCATGTTTTTTCATGATCTTTTGTATTCAAATGATTTTATAAGGGGACTTGTTTTATTGTTTTCCACATTTGTTCAGTTTGTTAATGGTTTCAAGTTCTATAAAAACACTTTCTATTCTCTAAAAAATGGAATATTGAATATGGATTTGCTTATAGTTGTTTCTACTAGCACTGCTTACTTTTACAGTTTGTATGGGTATTTTTATGGTTTTCATGATCTCTATTTTGAGACTTCTGCCGTTATAATAGCTGTTGTATTGATTGGTAAGTATATTGAGGGGAGATATAGAAAAAGTGGGTATGGTTCAATTCTCAATTTGCTCATTTACAAGCCCCAAAAAGTCAACTTGTATAGAGAGGATAGTTTATTAACTGTTGATGTTGATGAAATAAGAGAGGGTGATGTAATTGAGATATTAAAGGGACAGAGTGTTCCTGTAGATGGTAAAATAATAGAAGGTCAGGGAATGTTTGATTTTAATTTGCTTTTTGGTGAGAATGAACCTGTAAAATTGGGAGCTGGACAAGAAGTACTTGCTGGTAGTATCCTTGTGGATGGTAATGTTAAGATAAAAGCTTATAATGATTATAGAAGTAGTTTTTGGAAAGGGATAGAATCCTCTGTCTATGGGCTTTATGCTAAGACATCAAACTATCAGAAGTTCATAGATAAGGTTTCAGGCAATTTTGTTGTGATAGTCATTATTCTGGCAATTTTAAGTTTCATTTATTGGTATCTTTCTGGTAATAAATCTTTTGCTTTAAATGCTCTTATCTCTACGTTAATTATAGCCTGTCCTTGTGCTATTGGTTTGGCTTCTCCCCTTGCAATAAATAAAGGTATGATTGAAGCTGCAAAAAGACAAATAATAGTTAAAGATCCATATGTTTTTGAAAAAATATCCAAATCTAAAAACTTTGTTTTTGATAAAACTGGAACTATAACGAATAAAAATGTTAAAGTGAAGGATTTTAAAGTTTTAGCAAATGAGTATGATGAATCAATTTTTAATACTTTACTGAAGTTGATACTTGTAGCAGTTTCTAAATCTAAGCATCCATTGTCTTTGGGAATAAAAGAATATATAACTGAAAACTATGGTGTCGATTTATATACAGCTATGAAAGAGTATGCAGTAGAATATTATAATGAGATAACCTCTCGTGGGATCATAGCAAAATTCAATAATAAATATTCTGTTTTTGTTGGCAATCATTCTCTGTTAGAGGAAAATGGTTTGAATATCGATATCCAAGATTTTGAAACGTTTGCTGTTGTGATTGAAGATAATAAAAATATTATAACTATAGGGATAAGAATTGTTGAGGAATTAAATCCTGGAGTAAATGATATATTTGAGTCTTTGAGGTCAAAAAATAAAGAGTTTTTTGTTCTTACTGGTGCTAATCAGAAGTCTGCAATGAACTTGATAGAACAGCTTAAAATTGATCCACAAAGGATATTTTATTCTGTTGATGCTGTTAATAAAGTTAAAATAATGGAAAACCTTAAGAAAAACGGGTTGACTGTGTTTGTTGGTGATGGAATTAATGACAGTTTGGTTATGAATGTTGTTGATGTTGGCATTTCCTTTGAATATGGTAGTGATATAACTCAGAATTCTGCAAGTGTCACTTTGAAAAACATAAGCCAGTTTAAGGAATTGATCAACATTTCTGATGGAGTATTTAAAAAATTAAAATTCAATCTTTTTTGGGTTTTTGGATATAATGTTTTACTTGTTCCTGTTGCTATGGGTTTTTTTTATAGCCTTGGGATCACAGTGAATCCAATGTTAGCTGCAATAGCTATGATTTTAAGTGATTTTAGTCTGCTCTTCTTTAATCTAAGCAATATAAAATTGAACTTTGGAAAGGGTTGATCCACAAGAATTTAAATCTAAAGAAATTTTAAGAATTTACACCTAAAAAGATTTTAAGGTTGTAAAGAATTAGTTTATAAAGGGTTTAAACCCAAAGTTAAATTCAAAACAACCTGTTTTCAGTATTGTTAATAATTCTTTTTATATTCTCTCTGTGTTTGTATAATATGAAAATACAGATTATTGAGCAAAAAACCGTTAAATATGTTTTATTTTCTATGTTAACATTAATTAGATTGAAATTGATAAGGTTGAATTGATATAGGATAATAATTATGGTGGCCCATATTGAAGCTAAGATTGATCCCAGTGATGAATATCGTGTAATGATAACCGTTGTTAACCACACTAAAAAAGAGGAGATTGCTAATATTGGACTTATTGCCAATACTACTCCTAAAGAGGTTGCTACGCCTTTACCTCCCTTGAATTTAAGGAATACTGTGAATATATGTCCCAGTATTGAGGTAATTCCTACAAGTAAAACGAAAAGAGTAGTGAAATCTAACTTTATTGAGATGTAAGTTGGTATAAATCCCTTAAGAGCGTCTAATATTAGTACCAAGGCTCCATATTTGGGACCGAGAGTTCTGAATACGTTTGCCATGCCAATATTACCACTGCCTTCTTTGGTTATATCCAGTCCTTTGAATTTACCGATTATGTATCCTGTTGGTATACTGCCTAAAAAATAAGCGAGAAGCAAGGTAAAGAAAAATTGATAATAACACTCTATATTCATATTGTTATGATTCAATAAGTTTGTAACTTTTACCTATTAAAAATTGAATTAAAATTAAATTAACTATGATTAGGTTTTCACTTTGACTGGTTTTTGGAAGCATTTTCTACATCTTGGTTGATAGGTTTCTAT
>JANXBF010000059.1 GCA_025057615.1 Candidatus Calescibacterium sp.
TAATAAACTCTGAACTCGGTGTAGGAATAGACAAGAAGCTATCTGATAATTTCTATTTTACAGCAGAGTTACTCAAACCATCAGATATTCAGCTCAATACTTTCATAGATTACAAAATTTTCTCCAACGGATACTTAAGAGTGGGCTATAGAGATGTACTAACTAAAGACAGAAAATTGAACATAGGAACACAGTTCAAATTCTGAAACATGAAAAGAATAGTCCTAATAGGAGGAGGAAGTGGAATATCATCAATATTAAAAGGTTTAAAATTGTTTAATGATTTTGAAATATATTCTATTTCTACTCCAACAGATGATGGTGGCTCAACAGGTAAAATCCTAAAGATATACGACGATCTTATCCCTTTAGGAGACATAAGAAATTGCATTGCGAGTCTCGCAGAAGACCCCATACTGGAACAACTGCTACAATACAGGTTTGACAGAGCAGAATTAAATACTCACGCACTCGGAAACTTAATACTCCTGGCACTATATAAATTATCAAAAAATGATATTAATGAATTTACTGAAAAAATATATAAACTATTCAAAATAAAAGGGAAAGCATTAATATCTTGTAAAAAAAGAGGAATATTAGTAGCCAAAATGAACAATGGCCAAATAATAAAAGGAGAAACCCTAATAAACGAATTTTTAGATAAAAACAACACAGAAATAGAAGAAGTTTTCTTAGAAGAGATAGGTGAAAATGATGTAAATAACATGGCATTGGAAGCAATAAGAAATTCTGATTTAATCATCGTAGGCCCGGGAAGCATCTACTCAAGTATAGTATCAAACTTCTTGGTTGAACCAGTATTAAGAGAATACAATAACTCCAAAGCTATAAAGATATACATAGCTAACATTGTTAACCAACCAAATGAATGTTCAAAACACTTACTCTCAGACTATCTAAAAATCCTGAAAAAATACAATATACACATTGATCATATACTCGTTAACAATAGAAGTATAAATGATGAAATATTCAAAAAATATAAACAAAAAGATCAAAGATATCGTTTAATAATAAATGATCTGAATCAAAAAAACGTCATCGAAGAAGATCTTTTAAATGATAAAGAAGATTTAATTAGACATGATGGTATCAAAGTAACAAAAGCAGTAATAAAAATAATAGATCGTGTTAAAAAAATTTCATCAAAAATTCGCTGAAATTCTGTCAAGTCTAAACTATAATATTTATTTTAATAAAACTTTCAACTTACTAACAATATTATCCATTCTATATGCCATTTTTGTTTTGATAAAACAAGAAACAAATTTAATGATACTTATAATAGATTTATTTTTTTTGATCATATTCAGTTTTGAACTTATTGTAAGGTATTTAGCTTCTGGAAACTTAAAGAAATTCTGGAAAAATTATTACATAGATGTTATTGCACTAATAGGATGGATACCTTTCTATTTTTTTTCAGAGTTTGCACTTCTTAGGATAATAAGGTTACTCAGGTTACTTACAATAATAAAAATTCTAACCACAATAGATAAAAAACTGAGACTACTTATAAGAAATATCTTTATAATATTTGTAATAACTGTATTTCTGATTTTAGTTGCCTCTTCAATAATTTCAGTAAACTATGGAAGCGATGTTATCAACTCTCTTCAGTGGAGCTTATATGTAATTTTTACAGGTGAGATACCTGAGGGATTAGAAAAAAAACAGCTCTTTTGGATAGGTATGATTCTAATAATGTCGAATGGGTTATTATTAGCAGGAATAATAGGAACAGTATCAAGCTATATAATGGAAAAATTCAAAAATCTAACAGATTTTGATAGCATACCAGATACAAAAGATTTGGTCATCATAATAAACTACGATAAAGAAATAATATCTTCCTTGATTAAAGAATACTTTGAGTCACTCATAAAAAACAGAAGACCAATAGAAACAAAAGTTGTTATAATAAGTACTATGAACGATAAGGATTATGAAGTACTAACCAATGTTCTTGAAAATATACCATTTTTTGAAATCATCAAACAGAATGTATATATAGTTAATGAAAACCCTCTCCTTGTAAATCTATACGAAAAGTTGGTAAAAATGAAAGAAAAAATTAAAAGAATATTCATATTACCAGATGAAAGAATAGATGATGATTACCATAAGGACACCAACGTAGCTTTTATATCCATGAATATTGTAAATTATTTAGGTAAAGATTTTTCTAGAAGAAAAGTATTTGCACTAACAAACACAGATATAGTTAACATTCCACACATACATTTAGTTAGAAGCTATGAGATAATATCCAAATTGATCAACATAGAGATATCAATACCATATATAGGTTTAGCAGAACAATTTTTGGTGTCTTTCAACAACAGAATAATAGAAATCCCAATTAGCTCAATAATGAGTGATGTACAAAATATAAATCACATACATGAACTAATAAAATATATCCAAAATAAGTACAAACAAATTCTAATAGGATACATAAACAAAGATGGAAAGTTTGTTAACATAATTCCAATGTATTCAGAATTTTTAGATCCACAAAATCAAAAAGAACCAATAAAATATACTGAAATACAGAGTTTATTGGTAATGAAATGAAAACCAATTCCAAAATTACAGATTATCTGCGCCCCCTGGGAATAGTTTTTGGAGACATAGGAACAAGCCCAATATATACAGTAAGCTTAGTAGGTTTCATATTAAAACAAAAAGATCCCGAACTAATAATGGGAGGTATATCTTTAGTATTCTGGCTATTAATCACAGTTGTCTATATCCAGTACGTTTCAATAGTAATGAACTTAAGCATAAGAGGAGAAGGAGGACAATTAATAATCCGAGAATATGTACTCTCAATAGTAAAGGATAACAAATGGTTAAGAAATGTTGTGTCGATATTGGGCTTATTTGGTTTTTGTGCTATAGTAAGTGAGGGTATATTAACACCAGCAATAAGCATCCTTTCGGCAGTAGAAGGAATAACAATGATAGGTAAAGGGCTCAGTACCACCCATGTGGTGTTTATTTCAATAATAATAACCATTTTTTTATTTAGTATTCAAAGAAAAGGAACAGATAAAGTATCATTCCTTTTCACCCCAATAATAATAGTATGGTTTATAACACTTTTTATAATAGGAATAGTCTATATAATAAAAGAACCTAAGATTTTAGAAGCGGTAAATCCAATATATATTGTTGAATTGCTTCAAAAAGATCCTTTGGACTTTCTTATCATACTTTCCTTTTCAATGCTAGCCATAACAGGAGTAGAGGGAATGTATGCAGATATGGGACATTTAGGTAAAAAACCCATAGTCTTCTCTTGGAACCTTGTATTTATAAGTCTACTAACGAACTACTTTGGCCAAGGAGCCTTTTACTTAACAAATCATGATAAAATCAATGAATACAATTCGTTCCTTTTTCTAATGGTAAAAGAAATAGCACCATCACTATACATACCAATGATAATTCTCACTTTATTAGCAACAATAATTGCTTCTCAGGCAATGATCAGTGCAATGTTTTCAATATTCTATCAAACATCTAACCTAAACCTCTTGCCAAGAATCAAATACATCCATACATCAACAGAACTCAAACATCAAATATATGTGCCATTTATAAACTGGTTCCTGATGATATTGGTAATACTGACAATCCTCTTTTTCCAAAAATCGTCCAATATAGCAAATGCATATGGATTATCAGTCAACTTAACAATAGTAATTTCATGTATCATGTCAATAATCGTTTTCACATATAAAAAGAATATTTGGACAGTTTTACTACTATTAACAATAATCTTACCAATTGATATTGTGGTTTTAGTATCAAATTTTCATAAATTTGCCAGTGGAGGATATTTTCCATTTATAACTGCAATAATACTACTATCAGCAGTTATCATCTATACAAACGGTAACAAAAAGCTAGGTAAAAAACTGGAATACGAGGAATATAACAACTTTATAACCAGATATGAACAAAACTATAATAAAGAATCCAAAATAAAAGGTACATCAGTATTCATGTTGAGAGATATAAACAGAATATCTCCATACATAATTAAAACAATATTTGATTTTAAAATAATCTATGAAAAAAACATATTCCTTTCATTGAAAATAACAGATAATCCATATGGAATAGAGTATAAATATCAAGAATTAGAAAATGATAAAACTCGGAGTTTAGGATTAATAGAAATAAAAGCAGGATACTTAGAAATATTGGATATTAATGAAATATTTAACAAACTCAATATAGAACCCACAATTATCTTTTATGGGCAGGAAAACATAACCACTAAATCACTAACAACAAATATTTATTCCTTTTTAAAGAAATTATCACCAAGCATAGTGGATTTCTATAACTTCCCATTATTAAGGACAATAGGGATCACAACGAATATACACTTATAGATTTATTGTTAATACTTTTGTTCCATATAATTTATTATTTTGGCAGCCAATGTTGAGGCATACTGTCCGCCATATCCCCCCGAAGCTTCTAGACTAACAACTATTACATATTCTGGTTTCTTTTTACCAAAATATCCAACAAACCATGTGTTATTTAACCCTTTGGGATTATTCTGATTAGGGCTAACTTCGGCAGTGCCTGTTTTTCCAGCAACTTTGAATTCCTTGACAATACTCTTTATAACAGATGCCGTGCCGACATCAACAGCCTTTTCCATACCTTTTTTAACTATACTCAAGTTTTTCTCTTTTATAGGAAGTTTATATAGACGAGGTTTTTTTGAAATGTTAATGAAAGGTACAGGTTTATAACCTGTTGCAACAGAGGCAACAACAACAGCCATCTGAATAGGAGTCACCAATCCCAAACCTTGCCCAATAGAAATATTAACATCATCTCCAGAAGTCCAATCCTCAGATAAATTCTTCTTTTTCCACTGCTCATCAGGTATTAGGCCATGACTCTCAAAAGGTAGATCTATTCCAGTCGGATTATTCAGCCCCAAAATTTCTGAATATTTTTTTATTCTATTTATTCTTAACCTATAACCCAATGTATAGTAAAATACATCACAAGAAACTGCCAAAGCATCAACAATATCTAATGATCCATGACCATAAGTATTAAAACAGTGGAAAGGATGTGATCCTACGAAAAAAACTCCTCCACAATAAATATGAGTATTTTGATTCACTATGTTTTCTTCAAGAGCAGCAACAGAAGTAATTATCTTAAAAGTAGAAGCAGCAGGATACTCACCATTTATAGCCCTGTTATAGAAACA